>NZ_CEYNTP010000010.1:17825-22668 GCF_982873095.1 Lentiprolixibacter sp.
TGAGGTTATTGGAACGGAAGAACGACCGGAAAGTTTCCTGCAAGTCTTCCATGAAATTTTCATTACCCCTCTTATCACTTGCAATCAGGGCCGACTTAATATTTGATATGGTTTGGTCCGAAGTAACGTCGAACATGTTGGAAATAACAAAGCCCTTGGATATAAAACTATTGGGTGGTATTTTATTTTTCCACAGTTCCAGATTGTCCGGATTTTCGAGTAGCTCGTCTACGTCCTCCTGAGTAAGATTCTTTGCAAGGTCAGTTGGATAGATATCCATAAAATCAGCATTGTACAAAATTCGATAATGCCGAATGACCCCATTGGCGTCCGGAATATCATAGAAATAAGGACGACCGAAATCCAGATTAAATCCATAATGGAACTTCAGGACCACTGTACTCGCCATTATATAATCTATACCTTCTTCACGGTCCCGAATATCCAGGGTATAATTTTCACCCGCTTCCTCAAGGATCTTCTGAAATCGTCTGGAGCGATTGAACGTCAAGTCGTAATAAGGAAGTGAAGCCGCCTTGATCTCATTACCTCCAAGTACTTCACTAAAAGCATCTTGTAAGATCACCTTGATTACCTCCTTATGCGTTTCGAGGAGACTTAGGTCTGTGAATCCTTCACGCAATTCCGGGAAAGGGGCCTGCGCCTCCAGGATACTCTTAGCTTTCGCCGCTAGGAGTGGATCATCACCCTCCGCCCAGGCATCATATTGCCTAAGGTACTTATCGAAGCTGATAAGCGGTTTTATCGGAAAATCCTTCTCGAGGTCCTTTTTCATGACGGGTTAGTCTAAAGAGTGCCTGTAAAATTACAAAATTACTCCAGCTTTATGGTTATAACACAGAAGTACGGTGTTCGGTTGTTTTATTGGATATTAGTATATATTTGAGGTATGTCGTCCATAACCCGCTTAGATCGCGCATATTCAGGGGCCAAACGGATCCCGTTTAACAATGCCTCAAAGTTCATTCTTTTCAGTGATTGCCATCGCGGTGACAACAGCTTTGCAGACGATTTTGCCAACAACAGGAACATTTACTTCCATGCCCTCAGCCACTATTTCCGGGAAGGATTTCAGTACTGTGAACTGGGTGATGGAGACGAACTCTGGGAACATATTCATTTTGAACCTCTGTTTGAGGCCCACAAGAATGTGTACCAACTGCTGCAGAAGTACCACATGGAAGACCGGCTCCATATGATCTGGGGCAATCACGACATGGTCTACAAGGACCCGGAATATGTGAAAAAACACCTAAGCAGTTATTTCGAACCCATTGAAGAACGGGATAAGGAGCTATTTGGGGACATTACCTACCACGAGGCAATTGTATTAAAGCATGAAGAGACCGGACAGGAATTGTTTCTTGTGCACGGGCACCAGGCCGATTGGTTTAATTATACTTTTTGGCGGTGGGGACGGTTCATGGTGCGGGTGCTTTGGAAACCCCTTCAGGTATGGGGAATTGCCGACCCCACAAGTCCTGCCAAAAACTACAAGGAACTCATCAAGGTAGAACGCCGCATTAAAAAGTGGATCCTGCGAAACAATATGCAGCTCACCATCGCCGGGCACACCCACCGGCCCAGGTTCCCAGAACCCGGGGAAATTCCCTTCTTTAACGATGGCAGTTGTGTACACCCCAGGAGCATTACCGGTATTGAGATTATAGACGGGACCATCTCCCTGATCAAATGGCAGATCGCCACCAAGGAAGACGGCACGCTGCAAATAGTAAGGGTCCTCCTGGAAGGGCCCCAAAAGCTCATAGACTACCAGGGATAAACGAGGCAACCCATGAA
Organism: Lentiprolixibacter sp.; assembly: GCF_982873095.1. NCBI lineage: Bacteria > Pseudomonadati > Bacteroidota > Flavobacteriia > Flavobacteriales > Flavobacteriaceae > Lentiprolixibacter > Lentiprolixibacter sp. The sequence continues at coordinate 19,647 of NZ_CEYNTP010000010.1, forward strand.
TGATTTTCAACACATATGGGAGCAAATACAAGTACGTCATAATTTGGTAACCTACTTCATGGTTGCAGGCATTCTGCTGGGGTTGATGCTGAGCCTGGCTATTGCCTTGAAAACATCGCCAAAAAACCGTCCCCTGAGGTTTCTGGGATGGTTTCTGTTCCTGCAAACTATTGTAGCCCTTGATGTATTTCTTTGCTACAGTGGATTTATGAAATACACCTTGCACCTTAATGATTCCACTGAGCCATTAGTCTTACTGCTTGCTCCCATCCTGTATTTGTTTGTTTATGAATTGCTGAGCCGGGAAACCATGGTATTTAGAAAATACTGGTACCATTTTTTACCCTCTGTGATATATGCCATTTCCCAGGTCGGTTATTATCTGCATCCGCTACCTGTAAAAATGAATGCCTACGTAGATGCCTATTTTGAGGAGTTGCCCATGGTCCAGGTGCCTGAAGGCATTACTTACCCCTATCAGATAATAAAAGATGAATTTCGCTGGTTGATCCTTGGGAGTTTTGTGCTCTATATCATACTATCCCTGAAGATCCTCATCAAGTTTGCCAAGAGCAGGAATACTTATGGACAAACAAAAGGGATCAGCAAATACCTGTTTTCAAAAAATACGGTCTTTACCCTCATAATAATATTTGTGGTGATCCTGACCATTTTCCTGAACTATGACGATGATGGTGGCGATCATTACATAGCCATAATGCAGAGTACTATTGTGCTTTTTACAGCATTTCTCTTCTTAATAGAATCCCGATTCTTTGAAAACTCATGGATAGCGGATAAATACGAAACACTCAGGATACGGGAAGATGGTATCACCATCAAGGACGTTATCTCAACAGTGACTGCACAGGCTTTTTTTTTGAATCAACAAGCCACCCTTAAAGAACTGGCCACTTTACTGGGAACCAATCCCAATTACCTGTCCAAAATCATAAATTCCGGTACAGGCATGAATTTTAATGACTTTATCAATCAATATCGGGTGGAAGAGGCTAAAAGCAAGCTGTTGGACCCAGAGTATGCCAATCTTACTGTAGCAGCTATCGGAAATAGTGTGGGATTTACTTCAAAATCAGCATTTTACACTGCATTCAAGAAACATGCTAAGATATCTCCCAGTGCTTTTATAAAGCTTCATAAGACAAAATAACCGGGTAAAGAATTGTCCGGAATTGTAATCATAAACGGAAACATGCTCTTTTTATGGGTTTAAATACGAATCTTATTCCAACTTTGTCTCATCAATATTCTTTGTCATGGGTACAAAAAAGATTCGCAGGTATGACCTGGACTGGGCCAGGGTGATGGTTTTCGGATTACTGATCGTATATCATGTAGGCATGTTCTTCGTGGAGTGGGGCTGGCATGTGAAAAACAACGAATTGTACACCTGGCTGCAATGGCCCATGGTTTTCGTGAACCGATGGCGCCTGCCCATTTTATTTGTGATTTCCGGAATGGGTACGTACTACGCCCTCTCCTACCGGTCCCTTGGGCAATTTGTGTGGGAACGCAACAAACGCCTAGCCATTCCCCTAATTTTTGGGATGCTGCTTATCGTTCCTCCTCAGGTGTATTATGAACGCCTGGCAAATGGCCAATTCACAGGTACTTTGATCGAATTCTTCACTACAGTAGCCTATCAAGGTGTGTATCCTGAAGGCAACTTTAGCTGGCACCACCTCTGGTTTCTCCCTTATCTGCTGGTGTATTCGGTGGTGCTTGCCCCCCTTTTCATCTATTGGCGAAAGCATCCTGAAAACCGGTTCCTGAACTGGATAAGGCAGTTGCTTGGCAAGCCTGGCTATCTGTTTCTCTTTGTTATCCCCCTTTATCTTACCGAAGCCCTCATGGAGCCCTTTTTCCCTATAACCCATGCCCTGGTGGGAGATTGGTTTGCATTGACCAACTTTTTAATCCTGTTTCTGTATGGATTCTTACTATTGTCCAGTGGGGAATATTTCTGGAGGGCACTGGATAGGATAAAAAAGACAGCCTTATTACTGGGATGCGGTGCATTTATGACCCTGATAGTGATCTGGCAGTTTGAAGACGGCATAGTAAGGCATTTTATAGAAGCGGGCGTAGCCGTTTTGAATATGTGGGCCTGGATACTGGTAATTCTGGGTTATGCCGCCAAATACCGAAATAGGCCTACACGATGGCTTGCCTACGCCAATCGTGCCGTTTATCCCTTTTATATCCTGCACCAAACGATAACTGTTAGTATTGCTTTCTACATCAAGGATCTGGAATGGACCTTTTGGCCCAAGTTTCTCATATTAGGTATCGGTACCTTCGCAGGATGCTGGATATTGTATGACCTGGTCATCTTGCGCATACCATTACTCCACCCCTTTTTCGGGTTAAAGAAACAATCCTATCAGGTAGAGCATTCCGGTCCTGCCCAATAAAAAAATGGGGCCCATAGCTGGGCCCCTCCTTCAACAAACTTCTGCCTTAAAGGCTATTGTATCATGAAGTTGATCGGGATACTATACGGTACTTTGACCGCTTGTCCGCGCTGCATACCAGGCTTCATCCTCGGAAGTGAGGCAATAATCCTGGCAGCTTCTTTTTCCAGAAGCTTATCCGGACCGCGGGTCCTGATGCCCCCAATCATCCCCTTCGAATTGATCTCAAACTGAACAAATACGCGGCCTTTTATACCCAATTCGAGGGCGGCCTGGGGGTAGGTAAATTCTTTACGCACGTGCGCCTGTATCTTTTCCTGGAAACAGGCCTTTCTTTCATCATTGTTTTTGGCACTTTCACAGCCCGGGAAAATAGGTACATTTTCAATGACTGCAAAGGGTACCGAAATTTCTTCTTCCTCTTCCCCTACTTCAACATCGTCTACATCCATGGCTTCTTCAACCACGGCATCCTGGCTGGTCTCGGTACTTTCAATGATAGTCTCCTCTATCTCTTCAGTGTCTTCCACCACTTCAATAACTTCTGGAGCTGCAGGGGGTGGGGGTGGGGGCGGCGTTTTTACATT
>NZ_CEYNTP010000010.1:22678-26586 GCF_982873095.1 Lentiprolixibacter sp.
TCCAAGGTAATTTCGTCTTTCTCGTACGACTTATATTCCAAAGCCATCAATGTGAGGAATAGCACAATAGTGAGTCCGATCACGAAATACAATCCACTATTTCTATTCAGATCTACTTCTGGATTCTTCTTAACTTGCATGATACAATTGTTTTAATACTTAAAAGTACCCGTAATCCAGAGGTTATACTATGACATTTATCAGGTTTCAATAAGCCTAACTTCTTTGTAGTGAGCGCCTTATTAAGTTTTAATCCAAATAAAAAAACAGGCCCTTAAGGCCTGTTTAGTTGTATGCGATAAGAAATTAGTGGTTCCCCTAAATGTTTCTAAGTAATACTTCGTCAAAATCGATCCCTTCTATGGGAATGATAATTTCATTTTCAGGGTCCCAGTCAATCCTTCTGCCCAATTTATAGGATAAGCCTGCCATATGGGCACTAATGGCTTCGTCAAAGCCTTCATCAATTCCACAACTGAGCTTGCCACCGTTCTTGGTTGCACTTAGCCATTCCCTGAGGTGAAGGAAGGTCGAATCTACCCTTTTTCCGTTGATATAGGTCCACATAAGGCCCTTATCGGCAAAGTATTGAGAGGTTGCGGAAGATACGGCATCAGGAACGGAAGCGCCTGGATCATACTGATATATAGGAACCCTGGGATTCATTTTTTCGGCTTCTATCATTTCCGCGTATTTGGTAGAACCACTTTCCGGCCAGATGGTAAGTCGATTCCCCAACTCCATAGTGGCATCGTGACCCATAAGGACAGTAGGCCTGCTAAAACCGTTTCCCAGTGTAGCGCTATAGACAAAGGTCATTCCCTTTTCTTTGCCCTTCACCTGGCTGCTACCTGTACTGAAATCAGAAAATTCCATATTTACCTGCAGTACATCGGGAACATTTCTTCCATCGTTATGTGTATAAATTCCTCCGGAGGCCATGACGCTGTTTGGAATACCCATATTCAAAACACAATTGAGCCGGTCATAATCATGGGTCAACAAGTCACCAGAAAGGCCGGAACCATACGCCCACCATTTGCGCCAGCGGAAGAAATGATTTTTATTGAAGGGAATCTCCGGGGCACTGCCCAGAAACTGGGCCCAGTCTATAGTATTCTCATTGGCCTGCTCGTGGATATCGTAATTCCAGGCTCCATTATCATCATTTCTGTTGGTATTGGTCTGTATGAGGGATACATGGCCCAAAACCCCTTTTTGCACAATATCCTGTGCGGTCTGGAAACTTAGGGTTTGCCTGTGCTGGTGACCTACCATCAGGAGGGCCTTGGAATTGCGTGCAGCCTCACGCAAACGGTAGGTTTCCTCTATGGTATGCGTCATGGGTTTTTCCACATAGGCATGCACACCATTTTCAAGGGCCTCAATAGCCATTGGGGCATGCCAGTGATCCGGTGTAGCAATGATAACCGCATCCACATCACCGCTTTTGATCATTTCCCGATAGGTTGAAAAGCGCTTGAGGGGCTTATCAGGGTTTAGCTTTATGGCCTGCTCGGCCCGGATATCAAAAATATCGCATACCGCAACCAGATCTATATTGAGTTTCTCCTGGTCCAGGAAATCCTGTAAGCGACTATTTTTAGGATCTTCTTCATGGGCAATACGCATTTCTTCTTTCCATTCCTCGGTGGCATATCCCAAGGCCCTGCACAATTGTTCTCCCCGGATTCCAAAACCGATGATGCCTACCCGTACCGGATCTCCGGCAATCGCCTTAACCGCAGTGGGCAGGGAAGGTTCTATATTGAGGTATTCCAGGATGGTAGATCGTTCGCGGCTCTTGGAAACTGCATTAGCTGCTCCAGCCCACCACACTGCTCCGAGAATTGGAATACCCCCCAGCCCTTTAATTACGTCTCTTCTCGTCCATTTCATTGCGCTTTACTTTTAGATAATTTTCTGTTTCGGTTCCAGATTGTGCCCAGTCCAAAAAGTTGAGCAGTGGGATGTTGCAACACAATGATGCAACCTACCAGTTCGATCAGGTTTTTATTAACAAACCAATAGCTGCCCTCAACATTGACCTGCTGCAGTCCGGGAAAAGGCGGATGAGCGAGGTAGTAAAGTGCCAGCAAAATAATGCCCACCCAGGCGCCCCATTTTTCAAATACACCCAGGGTAAGGGTGATTCCTACAAACATGAGGGCCATCCAATTCAAATTGTCGGCCCAATATATCCAGGGTTCCGAGCTAAGTGCCGTAAACACAGATTTAAAAGGTCCCTGTGCTGTAGCCAAATAACCGTAAGAAGTCCACTCCGGATTATACAGCTTGATCACCCCCTCATACAGAAAGTGCCAGCCAATTAAAACCCTCATGAGAACTATGCTATGCTTAAGTTCCCACCTCGTTTTCGTTTCTGACATATATTTTGAATTAATAGTTGTATACAGCTTCAGTATTTACATCACAAAGTGTCATATCACAGATGTAATACTTCCCAAAATTAGGTCCTAAAATCCAGGACTCCAATAACTTTTACAAGTGTTTTTATAAACAATAGACTATAACACATGTCCAATGTTACCCCCTTGAAGCGAGGGTTTTCACAGCTGCTATAAATTGATCCAGCTCCTCTGTTGTGGTATACACGTTCGGGGTAATCCTGCATCCCTGGACATTAGCGTAATCTATCGCTACAGTAAAGATATTGAATTCCTCCAACAAGGTTTTTGCCAGGTCAGAAGGTTTCATATGCGTTATGCCCACATTGGCAATACCACAGCTCCGATGTGGATCAACGGGGGTATTGATCCTAACATTTTCCACATTGCGGAGGGCATCACTCCAGTAACGCTGCAGGTAACGCAATCGCTTTTCCTTCCGCTCCAACCCTATCAGCTCCAGATAGTCTATCGCATTGTCAATGGCCAGGTCAGTATGAACCGGATGGGTCCCGGTATGGTTTAACCTGCTGATATCCCCGGGATCCCTGTCATGCTCGGCAAGTAATGGCCAGATTTTAGATATATGGTTTTTTCTTACATACAGCATGCCCGCGCCCAGTGGTGTGCTTAACCATTTATGTAAACTGGAACCATAATAGTCGCAATTCAAACTTGCAATATCCACATCAAAATGACCAATGCAATGTGCCCCATCAACCATCACTTCCACCCCATACCGGTGTGCCATTTCACATATTTTCCGAACTGGCAGTATGTGTCCGGTGATATTGATCATATGACAAAGCATGATCAGTTTGGTCCTGGGGGTGATTTGTTCCTCATAAAGGGACACGATCTCCTCGTCAGATCCAGGGTGGTTGGGAATAGAAATCACTTTATTCACCACTCCATGCCGTTTCGCCACCTGATTGAAATGCATTTGCATGGCCCCGTAGTCCTGTTGGGCAAAAATGGCTTCATCTCCGTCTTTCCACGGGTATCCACCAATAATCATATCCAGGGATTCCGTAGTATTCCGGGTAATGATCAACTCTTCGGCATCACAACCTACCAAAGCAGCCAGCCGGCTGGCAATCCGCTTTTTGTTTTCCCACTGCACGGTCCTCATATAATAAGAACCCTGATAGTTCACTTCCTTCACATGCTCGAGGAACTTATTCAGCGTGGGGGTAGGAGCAATATTGTAATAGCCATTTTCAAGGTTAATGTAGTCTGGCTTTAAGGCGTAATCCTTTCGGATGCGCTTCCAAAAGACTGCCTCATCCTTGACCTCATAAGAGCCAGAATAAGGGCGCTCTGAGGCATTGGCTTCAAAAGGGGTTAGTAAAAATGGAGAGGCCAGCATCCCCTGCCCCATCCGTTTCAGAAAATCCCGTTTTTTCATAATAATGTTCTTATCCCTTACAAGATAAAAAATGTGAGCCATTGTGTGTCCTGCAAAAAGGGTATATTTAATTCCGATAAGCTAACTGCTTT
>NZ_CEYNTP010000011.1:0-25360 GCF_982873095.1 Lentiprolixibacter sp.
GCCTTCCCTGGGGGAGGTAATAATATTTTCCATTTTCATCGCCTCGAGGATGAGCAGGGCATCATCTTCTTTTACTGATTGTCCTACGCTCACATTGATATCCAGTATAAGCCCGGGCATGGGGGCTTCAATGGATCTGATATCTTTGGCAGATGACAGTGAAAAACCCATCTCATCGATCAATTGGTCCAACCCATCAGAAATCTCTACGGTATAGCGGTTGTTATTGATCCGGATTTGATAGTGTTTTTTATTAAAATCTGAAGAAAGTACCTGAGCTTTGTAGGAGGTATTGCTGACCAGCAAATGATAGGTGTCTGCCGAGGTTTGCAGGGAATCCAGGTCACTTAAATCGGCTTCATTCAAGAGATATTCGTGGTCACTGTTTACCTTTACTTTAAACGTATTTTCCATAGGGTGGTAGTGATGTTGATTAGGCTAAAGATACCCCCGAATTCGAAGGTCGACTCTAAGATAGAACTATCTGATTGATCCGGGAAATCCCCGGCCTAAAATTACAGAACCCCCTGAGACTCTAAAGCCCAAACCCTGCCTATGCTGCTCTATTTTGAAGCATAATAAGCTAAAAATGGCAGTCTGACTTAAATATTTTCCTTTTCTGAAACGATAGACAGATATATTTGAAACGGGCTACGTTCGCTAAAGGGAAGCAATGGATTCTTGGCACAAATCCTTATTTTTGAAACAAAGAAAGTATTATGTTAATCATTGGGATTGCCGGAGGTACAGGTTGTGGAAAAACTACCGTGGTTAATCAATTGATTGAGGAACTTCCGGATAAAGAAGTTGGTGTGATCTCCCAGGATGCGTACTACAACGATCTTTCACACCTGTCATTTGAGGAGCGGGTCAAGATCAACTTTGATCACCCCAGGGCGATCGATTTTGACTTATTGGGTCAGCACCTGCAGCTTTTAAGGACAGGAAATCCCATTGAACAACCGGTCTATTCCTTCGCAAAACACAACCGTACCGGGCAAACCATCATTACACATCCGAGGAAGGTGATGATCGTGGAGGGAATCCTGATCATGACCAACCCCATTATCCGCGAAATGTTTGACATTAAGATCTACGTACATGCCGATTCTGACGAGCGCCTTATTCGCAGACTTAAACGCGATATCAATGAACGGGGAAGAGACATTGAAGAGGTATTATTCCGATATCAATCCACGCTGAAACCCATGCACGATCAGTTTATAGAACCTACAAAGGAGTATGCGGATATCATTATCCCGAACAACAAATACAATACAGTAGCGATAGATATTGTACGCACAATCATTAACGAAAGTATCCAATAAGGCATCATGGGCTGGCGGGAGTTGAAGAAAAAAAAGTGGTTTGGTATCCTTACCAACCTGTACATTCTGGTCCTTACGGTCTTTGTGGTTTGGATGGTGTTTTTTGACACCAACTCCCTGTTGATCCACCTGGAACTTAAAAAGGAAATCAAAAAGCTGGAAAAACAAAAGGAATTCCTCCGATCGGAAATAGATAAGGACAAGCAGATCCTTGAAAAATTGTCTGACCCCGAAGAGCTGGAAAAATTCGCCCGGGAACAGTACTACCTCAAAAAAAAGGATGAGGAAATCTACCTTATTGAATACGAAGACAGCTTAAAATCCAAAAAGGATGAAGAATAAGCCGCTTTTTGCCGAGTTCCCCCCCGTATCCACAAAAGCCTGGAAGCAAAAAATACAGGTGGATTTAAAGGGAGCTGATTACAACGAAACCCTTCTTTGGGAAACTCCGGAAGATATCCACGTAAAACCCTTCTACAATCAGGACGACCTTGACGGAGTGGGTTATGCAAGAACAGAACCTCCTGAGGCATGGTTTATTGGGCAGGACATTTCAGTAAAGAAAGCAGAACAGGCCAATAACGAAGCTCATGAACTGCTAACAAAGGGGGTCCAAAGCTTGATCTTCCATGTTCCGGACACGACTGTAGACCCTAAGATTCTCCTGCAGGATCTGGAGTTGAGCAAGGAACCTGTATATCTGGAGCTCGATACCTATTCCCCCTCGGCGATTTCTCCATTTATAAACCTCGCGAATGAAAAGAAGAACCCCTTCTTTTTTGGACTGGATCCTTTGGGGAACTTCGCAAGGACGGGAAATTGGTATATGGACGAAGAACAGGATTTTAATATCCTGAGCGGGTTGTTGAAATCTGGCGGAAATTGCAGCTTATTCAAGATTGATTTGGCCCTTTACCAGAATGCAGGGGCCAATATGGTACAGCAACTGGCGTATGGCCTGGGGCAGGCACATGAGTACCTTCTCCGTTTTCGGGAGGTATTCAAACCCCCAGCAGCGGGATACCCTGCACTTGCTTTCCATGTGGCCATAGGGGGGAATTACTTTCAGGAAATTGCCAAATTAAGGGCCTTGAGAATCCTCTGGGCAAGCCTCGCCAAGGAATATGGAATAGACCAAAACTGCCATATTCTTGCCCGACCCAGTAAAAGGAATAAAACGCTGTATGACTACAACGTAAATATGTTGCGCACTACCGCAGAATGCATGTCAGCTATCCTTGGAGGGGCAAATACAGTAGTAAACCTGCCCTACGATGCACTTTACCATGAACCAAATGAATTTGGGGATCGTATTGCCCGTAACCAGCTGTTGATCCTAAAGGAGGAAAGTTATTTTGATAAAGTCTGTAATCCTTCTGATGGCGCCTATTATATCGAAAGCCTAAGTTTACAACTAGCGCAAAAGGCCCTCAACCTGTTTAAAAATATGGAAGCGGGAGGAGGTTGGCTGGCCCAGTTAAAGAAGCATACGCTGCAGCGAAAAATAAAGGAAAGCGCGCAAAAGGAGCAGGATGCCTATGACAACGGGAAATTGGTCCTTATTGGTAGCAATAAGTACCCCAATCCACAGGACCGAATGAAAGGGCAACTGGAAAAATCTCCTTTTCAAAAAAAGGTGGCCCGAAAAACACAAATTGAACCCATTCTGGAAAAACGACTGGCAGAAAAGGAAGAACAAAAAAGACTGAAAGATGAATAGGCCTGACCTTCAACACCTGAACCTTATCTCTGAGAAGAAGGGGGGGCAACTTCCCGATACCTCTCCAGAATTTGAAACTGCCGAGGGTATAGGGGTTAAACCCAGGTATACCGAGGAGGACATAGCTTCCTTGGAACATCTCGATTTCGCAGCGGGGATAGCCCCCAACCTGCGAGGACCCTACTCAACCATGTACGTCCGTCGTCCCTGGACGATCCGGCAATACGCTGGTTTTTCTACTGCAGAGGAAAGCAATGCCTTCTATCGGCGCAACCTGGCCGCAGGACAAAAAGGACTCTCCGTGGCTTTTGACCTTCCTACACACAGGGGGTACGACAGCGACCATGAACGCGTGGTCGGGGATGTTGGAAAAGCAGGGGTTGCAATCGATTCTGTGGAGGACATGAAGATCCTGTTTGATGGGATCCCTCTGGATCAAATGTCGGTTTCCATGACGATGAATGGGGCCGTTCTGCCCATCATGGCATTTTATATTGTCGCAGCAGAGGCACAGGGAGTGCAACCCGCACAACTGTCGGGCACCATACAGAACGACATCCTGAAGGAATTTATGGTACGGAATACCTACATCTACCCACCTACCCCTTCTATGCAAATCATTGCTGATATTTTTGAATACACCAGTAAAAACATGCCCCGTTTCAACAGCATAAGTATATCAGGCTACCACATGCAGGAAGCGGGGGCCACGGCGGATATCGAGCTGGCCTATACCCTTGCTGATGGACTGGAATACATACGTACCGGTTTGAAAGCGGGACTGGATATTGACCAGTTTGCTCCGAGGCTGTCGTTCTTCTGGGCAATCGGGATGAATCATTTCATGGAAATCGCCAAACTAAGGGCAGGCAGGATGCTGTGGGCAAAGTTGGTGAAACAATTCGATCCTAAAAATCCCAAATCCATGGCCTTGCGCACCCATTGCCAGACCAGTGGTTGGAGTTTAACAGAACAGGATCCCTTCAACAACGTGGCACGCACAACGATTGAAGCCGCTGCTGCGGCTTTCGGGGGCACCCAGAGCCTCCATACCAATGCCCTTGACGAGGCTATTGCCCTTCCCACCGACTTCTCCGCCCGTATCGCGAGGAATACCCAGCTGTTCCTGCAGGAAGAAACCCAGATCACGCGTACCGTAGATCCCTGGGCGGGAAGTTACTATGTGGAAAACCTTACCGATGAGATAGCGAAGAAGGCCTGGGAACTCATACAGGAGGTCGAGGAACACGGGGGAATGACCAAAGCCATTGAGGCCGGGATACCCAAAATGCGCATTGAACAGGCTGCTGCGAAGAAACAAGCCCGCATCGACAGCGGACAGGATGTCATCGTTGGGGTGAACCGCTATCCCCTGGACGAGGAAGAAATCCTGCAGATTCTGGAAGTGGACAATGCAGAAGTAAGGCGGCAACAAATTGCCCGGATAAATGCACTTAAAGCCGAAAGAGACCAAAATGAGGTGGAGGAAGCCTTAAATCGGTTAACCCGGGCCGCTAAAGCAAAAACCAGGGGTCAGGCGAAGGAAGGGGATGCTGAAAATTTACTAGCTTTAGCCGTAGACGCCGCACGCGCCAAAGCCACCCTGGGGGAGATTAGTGATGCCCTGGAAGAAGCATTTGATCGCTATAAGGCTAAAATCCAATCTTTTACAGGTGTGTACGCCAAAGAAATAAAGAACGACGACAGTTTTAACAAAGCCAGGGAGCTGGCCGACCAATTTGCACTTCTTGAGGGTCGAAGACCTCGAATCATGATTGCTAAAATGGGACAGGACGGCCACGACCGCGGGGCGAAGGTGGTCGCTACCGGTTACGCAGACCTGGGATTTGATGTAGACATCGGTCCCTTGTTCCAAACCCCGGCAGAAGCCGCCAAGCAAGCCGTTGAAAACGATGTCCATATCCTTGGGGTGTCTTCGCTGGCTGCGGGCCATAAGACTCTGGTGCCACAGGTTGTGGAGGAATTGCGTAGTAATGGCAGGGAAGATATCATGGTGGTTGTGGGGGGCGTTATCCCAAAACAGGACTACGATTTTCTTTTTGAAGCGGGGGCTACCGCTATATTCGGGCCCGGTACAAAGATCAGTGATGCGGCCATACGCATATTGGAGATCCTTATGGCTTCAACCAATTAAAAAGCCTGACATCATCATTTTTTCTGCCAAACCTTCATTGTTCAATCCATTTTCACCAGGCGCCACAAGGGTCTCCCTGCTTAAGTGAACCTTTAACACAGGATCGGAAAGTTATTCACTTACTGTTAACAAATTACATTTTCTTGCTGGGCAAATAATCGTATTTTTAAACCCTAACTTACTTTTTTTACCATGGGCAAAATCATTGCTATCGCAAACCAAAAAGGGGGTGTTGGAAAAACCACCACCACTGTAAACCTGGCTGCCTCGCTGGGTGTTTTGGAAAAGAGCGTCCTCGTTATTGATGCTGACCCCCAGGCGAACGCTACATCCGGGCTGGGGATCGATGTAGACGAGGTAGAGATTGGCACCTATCAGATGCTGGAGCATGCTGTTGATGCCAAAGAAACCATCATCAAAACATCCTCTCCGAATGTAGACCTTATCCCCTCACACATCGATCTGGTCGCTATTGAGATTGAGTTAGTGGACAAGGATGAGCGGGAATACATGATGAAACAGGCCATTGCGGAACTGCGGGAAGAATACGATTACGTACTGATTGATTGTGCCCCTTCTCTGGGCTTACTTACGCTGAACGCACTCACCTCCGCCGATTCGGTAATCATTCCCATTCAGTGCGAATATTTTGCCCTGGAAGGCCTGGGTAAATTGCTGAACACCATTAAAAGTGTGCAACGAATCCATAACCCGGACCTCGACATTGAAGGTATGCTCCTTACCATGTATGATTCCCGGCTACGGCTCTCCAATCAGGTAGTGGGCGAAGTAAAAAAGCATTTTGGCGATATGGTATTCGACACCATTATCCAGCGTAATGTTCGACTGGGAGAAGCTCCCAGCTACGGAGAAAGTATCATCAAGTACGATGCAAGTAGCAAAGGGGCCACCAATTATCTTAACATGGCTGACGAATTGCTGAAGAAAAACAGAGAAACGGTATAATGGCCAGGGCAACAAAAAAGCAAGCACTGGGCAGGGGTTTATCAGCCTTGCTCAAAGACCCGGATAACGACATCCGCTCCGTAAGCGATAAGAATGCCGACAAGTTGGTAGGTCATATCGTGGAACTGGATATGGATTCCATAGAGGTAAATCCATTTCAGCCACGATCCAATTTCAATGACCAAGGCCTGGACGAACTCGCATCTTCCATTCGGGAACTAGGCGTAATACAACCCATTACCGTAAGGAAGATTGATTTTAACAAGTTCCAGTTGGTATCCGGGGAACGCCGGTTCCGTGCATCCAGGCGTATCGGATTGGCAACCATCCCGGCGTATATCCGAATTGCCAATGATCAGGAAACCCTGGAAATGGCACTTGTTGAAAACATACAGCGACAAGATCTGGATCCCATTGAAATCGCACTATCCTATAAACGCCTCATTGACGAAATTGAACTTACACAGGAAAAACTCAGTGAGCGCGTCGGCAAAAAGCGTTCGACGATTACGAATTACCTGCGCCTTTTAAAACTGGACCCTATTATTCAAACGGGGATCCGCGACGGGTTTATCAGTATGGGACATGGCAGGGCATTGGTAAATATTGAGAATGCTGCAGATCAGATCGCGCTTTATGAGAAAATCGTAGGCCAGAATTGGTCGGTTCGGGAAACGGAAAAGGCAGTACAGGAATATCACCGGCCCAAAACCCAAAAAAGTGGTTCGAGATCCAATCAGGATTACAAGCAATTTGCTCAGGACGAGGTTAAGGCCCTTAGGGATTTTCTGGACGTGAATGTAAATATTTCAGCCTCCGAAACAGGAAAGGGGAAAATTACCATCCCTTTTACTTCCGAAAAGGAATTCAAGCGATTGACCAAACTCATCACAGGTGACTAAGAGGCTCCTAATCTCATTTTTTACCATCATTCTGGCATTGCCTTGTTTTTCTCAGGAAAAGAGCGCATCTGAATCTCCTTCTGACAGCCTGAAGAGCAGTATGAAAAGAAAGGGAGTGGTTGTTGATGGTAGGCTGGAAAAACGTCGGGTTAACCCGCTTGCCCCCAGCAAGGCCGCCTTTTACTCTGCGATATTACCCGGTTTGGGTCAAATATATAACCGCAGGTACTGGAAACTACCTATCGTTTACGGTGCCCTGGGCGCGGGAATATACACTTATATCTACAACGATGATCTGTACAACCGTTTTCGGGATGCCTTTAAGCGGCGAAGGGCCGGATTCGCAGACGATGAATTCTACGACCTCAATAACAGCGGTATCGTTCCGGGGAGTCCTGATTTCTCAGACGAGGCCCTTCAGGATGCACAGGAACGCTACCAGCGCGACAGGGATCTGGCACTTCTGATCACCATTGGTTTATACGCGTTCAATATAATTGATGCCAATGTGGATGCGCACTTGAGACAGTTTAATGTAGACGAAAACCTGACGCTGGATGTCAGGCCCTATCTGGAATACCATCCCATCACCTCGGATCCCAATTACGGAATGTGTTTAACTATAAAGTTCTGACCATGAGGATAGGTTTGTTCGGATACGGCAAGATGGGTAGGATGATCGAAGGCATCGCCTCGAGCCGGGGGCACGAGATCACAGCGAGAATTGATGTAGGCGACAAAGAAAAAGTAGATTTCAGTGAGTTTGACATTGCCATTGATTTCAGTGTGCCGGAAGCTGCTGCCTCTAATATCCTTGGATCCCTGGAACATAATATCCCTGTAGTAAGCGGCACAACAGGCTGGTTAGACCAATATGAAGATGTCACGGAACGTTGCAGGGAACTGGGAGGAGCCTTCCTTTACGCTTCTAATTTCAGCCTGGGGGTCAACCTCTTCTTTGCCCTGAACGAACAGCTCGCTCGTATGATGAAGCCCCAAAAACAATACAATGTATCCATAGAAGAGATCCATCACGATCAGAAAAAAGATGCGCCCAGTGGTACTGCCATCAGCATAGCGGAAGGTATTATTCAGGAAACAGATTACAAAGACTGGAAATTAGGAAAAGGAAAGGAAGGGATTATACCCATAAATTCAATTCGAGAGGGGGACTATGCGGGCACGCATATTGTAAATTATGACGGATCCGTGGACCAGATCAGGATTCAACACACCGCACACTCACGTCAGGGATTTGCCGAAGGCGCGGTAATTGCTGCCGAGTGGTTGTTGAACAAAAAGGGAGTTTTTTCCATGAAAGATGTGTTAAACCTTGGTTAAGTTGTTGGATACATTGCCCCATTTGGTGTATTGTTACATTTTTGAGTAATTGGTCTAATTGGCCGTTTAACCCTAAAACAGGAGTATAATTATGAACGGAACAGGGTGGTTGATATTTATTTTGATTGTACAGCTGGTCCATTTTGGTGGCACCTGGAAGTTATATGTCAAAGCGGGCAGAAAGCCCTGGGAAGCACTTATCCCGGTATACAATGCGCTGGTCTTAATGGAAATAATCAGAAGGCCAAAATGGTGGGTACTCCTCCTTTTTATACCCATTATCAACCTGCTGATGTTTCCTGTAGTCTGGGTGGAAACTATCAGGAGTTTTGGCCGAAACAGCTTGCTGGAAACCTGGCTCGTTATCCTGACTCTGGGCTTCTACACCTACTATGTAAACTATGGTTTAGAAGTAAATTATATCGAAGACCGGAGCCTGCATCCCAAAAGCGGCCTGGGCGAATGGGTCAGTTCTATAGTCTTTGCAGTTGTTGCAGCAACTTTGGTACATACCTATTTCATTCAGCCCTACGTAATTCCTACTGGGTCACTTGAAAGGACCTTGCGGATCGGGGATTTGTTGTTTGTGAGTAAATTTCATTACGGGGCAAGGACTCCTATGACTACGGTGGCTGCTCCCATGGTGCACGATACTATTCCCGGGTTGGGAATACGCTCCTATTTGAACAAACCCCAACTGCCTTATTTCAGGCTACCTGGGTTTCAAAAAGTAAAGAAAAATGATATTGTGGTCTTTAGCTGGCCGGCTGACACGGTACGTATATTTTTTAAAAGGGAAAAAGGCGTCAAAAAACCCATTGATAAGAAATCAAATTATGTCAAGCGATGTGTGGGTACTCCTGGGGATTCCTTGCAGGTAATAGAAGGATATGTGCATATTAATGGGCAAAAGTTAGTGCTGTCAGACCGGGCAAAGCCCCAGTATGATTATAACGTCTACGCCCAAAAAGGGGTTTCCTCCCGACTATTGCTTGAACTGGGGGTGTCAGAATTTACGAGGACCTATCTCTCTTCTCCCCTCAACCAGGCACAATTAAATGCCATCAATCCCTATATCCTGGGAGGCGGACAAAATGACAAGGGGGAAATTGAATTATACACAAAGGCCAATGGTATACCGATAAAAGTAGTTCGTGGAGCGGGCTTATCACTAAGGGAAGTGGCCCCTAGACAAAGGATGGTAACCCTGACGGATGAGATGTTGAAAGTTCTTGAGGAAAACAGTCGTATCGACTCGGTGGTAAAGATCATAGAACCCGCGGGAACAAAAGGGTATAATATCTTTCCCCATGACCCTTCCTACTCCTGGAACAATGACAATTTCGGCCCCATCTATATTCCGGCCGAGGGAGATCAGGTTGCCCTTAATCTGCGAACATTGCCGCTCTACAAAAAGATCATCAGGGATTACGAAGGGAATACTATTGATGTTTCCGGGAATCAAATACTTGTCAACGGTGAAGTAGCGGAAACCTATACCTTTAAGCAGGACTACTATTGGATGATGGGAGACAACAGGGACCATTCTGAAGATTCCAGGACCTGGGGGTATGTCCCTGCAGACCATATTGTGGGTAAACCGGTATTTATATGGTTGAGTTTTGACAACTTTAATGAAGGTATTACCAACTGGAAACCCAGATGGGACCGGATTTTCACTACCGTAGGTGGGGACGGGGAGCCGCGATCATATCTCAGGCACTTCCTGATCGTCCTGGGGGCCTGGCTGGTTTTTGACTTTTTCAGAAAGCGAAGGAAAAAGGCGAAACAAAAGCTATAAACGCCATGCCTGTAATTCTGCATCCGGCCTATTTTCCCAACATATATACCTTTGCCATCCTGAGTCAGAAAGATGTAATATGGGAAGTGTGGGATAATTACCAGAAGCAGACCTACCGCAACCGATGTTACATCTGTACAGACCAGGGCAGGTTAATGCTCAATATCCCCATACTTCATGTAGGCGGGGCACAGGGAAGACAGCGTTATCGGGATGTACAAATTGACCATTCTGCCCCCTGGCCCAAACAACATTGGAAAACCTTGCAAACGGCCTATCGGTCATCCCCCTTTTTTGAATACTACGAGGACGACCTGGTATACTTATTTGAACAAAAAGAAAAATACCTTCTTGAATTTAATTTGCAGGTAACCGCGACGATCTGTGATCTTCTTCAGATGCCCTTCCCCGACAAGCAGACAAGTACTTTTAAGGAGATCCCTGATGAATACATCGATGGGCGACATCTTATAAATGCCAAGCAGAAAATACAACAACCCTTTGAACCCTACACCCAGGTCTTTGACGAGAGGCATGGTTTTTTAGGCAACCTCAGTATACTGGACCTCTTATTCAATGAAGGAAGCAATGCTTTGTCCTATTTACAAGAGCAAGATCTCGATATATAAAAAATGACAAGGGAATTATTGCATTATGGAATTCATTTCTTACTGCCTTTCGCAATCGGGTTTTTGGTATTTAGAGAAAATCAATGGAAGGTGGTTGCGATCCTGCTTTCGGGTATCCTGATAGACGTGGACCACCTATTGGCCACCCCTATTTTTGATCCCAATCGCTGCAGTATAGATTTCCATCCTCTCCACAGTTATTGGGCTATTGGGATTTATGTTATGCTTTTAATACCATCCAAGACGCGGATTTGGGGCGTTGCTTTGCTGATCCATATCCTTGCGGACGGGGTAGATTGCCTATTCATCTGACCTGAGCCGAACTCGTGCCATCACCGGCAGGTGATCTGAATGTTGCAGGTCAAAGTTCTGGTGTTCAATGACTTCAAAACGTTCCGCATCTGTAAGGATAAAATCGACCCTTGCTGAAATTATATTACGCTTAAAAGTAGTGCCCCACCCGTTTCCCTTTTCCTTAAACGTATCACGCATACCACTTTGTAACTTATGAAAAGTAGGGGAATATGGGGTTTGGTTAAAATCTCCAGTAAAGATACTGGGATATGGTGATTTAGCCTTATGGGCCATAAGTAGATCAGCCTGTTCCCGGTGTTTGGAAGCTGTATATTGCAATCGCTTTAAGAAATCGATCCCCAGGTTCCTACTCAGCAAAGAACTGAATGAATGGATTTGAAAAGACTCTAAGTGGATATTATAAATCCGCAACGTGTCTTTTTCATAAGCAATGTCTGCGAATAGTGCATTATTTCCGGAATTGGGAAAGTCCAGTGAACCCCCATTTAAAATGGGATACTTTGAAAAAATTGCCTGTGTGGTTTTACCAGAAAAATAAGGGGTCTGAAAGCGATACGGGTAAGCCTTTAATTGCCGGGCCACGATCCTGCTGAATTCCTGAATGCAAATAATGTCAGGGTTCTCTTCGCGAATAAATTCCAGTATACCGCTATTTGCTTCTTCTGAAACTAACCTCCCGCGTCGGATTCCAAATCCCTTCACATTGTATGTCATAACAGATATGTCCTTTTCGGGACTGTATACGGAAGTCTTGTTGGATTGATATACGCTTCCAAAACTTACTAACCCCAATAGTAGCGTCAAAAAAGACAGGATGGCCTGCCACTTTTTCAACAGTGACCAGTAAATGAGAAAAGGAATGTTCGCCATTACCAGGACAGGAACCAGGAGGCCAAGAACATCTAACAAAGGAAGTCCGGCAAGGGGAAAATAGGCAATGTAACAAGTTAAGACAAGCAGTGCTGCAGGAAAGATATTCAGGATGAACAGTAATCTGTTGAAGGCCGAAAACCCCTTCATAGCTTAATCCTCCTTACCTGCTTTAAACAAAAAATCCTTTTCCGCCTTGGAAAGGCTTTCATAACCGGATTTACTTATCTTATCCAAAATCTCATTGATCTTGCGCTGCTTGTTCTCCTTTTCATAATCCACCTCCTTTTTTGAAGCCCGCTGTTTGCGGTATACGGTTTTCATAGGGGCTTTCTTCTCGCGTTTCTTGAATAGCCCGGCTATGCTATCCAGTAAAGTGGAAAAACCCTGACCTAAATCCCTGCCCTGAAGCAATTGCCGGGCAAAAACATATCCCAACAGGGTCCCTCCAAGGTGGGCAATTCTCCCTCCGGCATTTGAATCCAGGGAAATTTGTACCAGATCCCAAAGCACCACAAATGCCCCTATGTACCAAAGCTTAATGTTGAAGAAGATCAGCCTAACTTCCTGGTTGGGCATGTAGGTACAGATAAAAATCAATACAGCCGTCACCCCTGCGGAAGCCCCAATCAGTGCAGTGCGGGTTCCCATAAATGCAGGGAATACATTAAAGCTCAGCAGAAAAAGAAGACCACCAAGGATTACCCCGAGAAAATAGACATTGATAAAAGAGCGTGGACCAAACAAATTCAGGAAAATCCGGCCAGTAAAATACAGGATGAGCATGTTCCAGAAGAGATGTCCCAACCCGGCGTGGAAAAAAGAATAGGTAACTACGGACCAGGGTTGACTTATAAAATCAAAAAAGTCTGCCGGAAGTTCAAACCACTGTACAAAAGTGTTGGCATTCCAGTTCATCAAAAAAGTGAACAGGCCGTTTAGAAGGAAAATGGCCACGTTTATAACGATCAATTTCTCGGCAATACTTAAACGCTCGTATTGATATCTAAGATTTCCGGTCGTCATCTATCCCAACGGTTTTTATTAAACTGGTTTTTTTTCCAGTACCACATCATAATAAATCCAAACAAGGCCCCGCCAACGTGTGCCCAATGGGCAATACCACTTCCGAATATCGGCGTTCCGGTAACACCCGAGAACAAATCCAACCCCACCAATACCGGTATGAAGTATTTTGCCTTTATCGGAACCGGCAAGAAGATAAGGAATAATTCACTGTTAGGGAATGACATCCCAAAGGCTACCAAAATCCCATATATAGCCCCTGAGGCACCAACAGCAGGCGTTTTCAACAGGGCATGCGCATCGAACAGCGCACCAAAATTCGAATCGTCTATTTGGGTAACAATTCCCTTGTTATTCAATATCTCAACAGCGTTATTATAGAACAATTCCCCCAACATTTGATTTCCCCGCGCACTATCCACGTTCAGGATTTCATAAAAGACTTCTTTTGGTAACCAGGCACTTACGGTTTCATAAGCCTGTAAAATCGTATAATAGTTAACCCCGGTATGGATCAGGGCCGCCCCCAGTCCTGCTGAAAAATAGAAAAACAGGAATTTGTTCCTGCCCCACATACGCTCCAGGGGAGATCCAAATGCCCACAGCGCATACATATTGAAAAGGATGTGCATAAATCCCCCATGCATAAACATATGAGAGAGGATTTGCCACAAACCAAAATTATTACTTTCCGGGAACCATAGCGAAAACCACTGATACATATAATCCCCATAGAGGTTCGTTGCGACGAAAAATAAAATATTGATAATAAGCAGATGCTTTATGGCATCGGTAAGTCTCCCCATCTAGCTAAATTTTTTATCTATTTCATTATCCTCAATAATCGTGTAAGCTGGCCTGTTATAAGGGCACAATTTGGGTTCCCTGCAGGCAAACAGGTCATTCACCATTGCTTGTTGTGCCGCCTGGTTCAAGGGCGTTCCTGTCTTAACTGCCAGGGACTTGCCCAGGGTTCTTGAAAGCATATCCAAAGGTGAAGTGGCTATCTGATCCCCATGTGTCTGTGCCTCAGCTATTAGTTGGTCCAAAACCATCCGAACTTCATTCTCCGGGATTAAAAAGGGAATCCCTGAAATTTTCAACTGCTCTTTTCCAATTTCCTCAAAAGCAAATCCAAACAACTGCAGTTGCTCCTGCATATCGGAGATAATAGCCAGCTCAGAACTGTTAAAACTCATTGCCAGAGGAAATAGCAACTGTTGACTCACCGCTTCCTTCAGCGTTACCGTTTTCAGGAACTTCTCGTATAGTATGCGCTGGTGGGCCCGATTCTGATGAATAATCAACATACCGGATTTTATCGAGGTAACTATATATTTTCTGCGCAGTTGGAAGCTGGACAGATGAGCTTCCTGAGATTCGTCAAGGTGCTCCAGCGGCAAACGGGTATTTGCCTCAGATTCAAAAGCAACACTGCTGAATTGTGAGGAATCACTCATCCTTGATTCAAGGCCCACATAGAGGCCTTCCCAAGCCCCGGAACGCGCCTTTTCCCGACCTGTCCCCACCGGTCTGCCGGCAGATTCCTGTTTGAATGGATTATATCCCGTATCGACCTGTATCCCCGGAGGTACTCCCGATCTGTCACGAAAAGCATAAGGGGTTTCCAAATTCTGGTCCTTTTCGAAATCGAGTGCTGGTGTGATGTTGAACTGACCCAGACTATGCTTCACTGCCGACCTGAGAATCGCGTACAGCGTGTGCTCATCGTCAAATTTTATCTCGGTCTTGGTAGGGTGGATATTGATATCGATGGAGGTGGGATCTACCTCCAGGTACAGGAAATAACCCGGATAAGTATCTGTTTTCAAAAGCCCTTCAAAAGCACTGACCACGGCATGATGAAGGTATGGGCTTTTTATGAATCGGTTGTTCACAAAGAAAAATTGTTCTCCCCTGCTCTTTTTCGCAAATTTAGGTTTGCATACAAAACCGCTTAGGTTAACCACAGCTGTTTCTTCCTTAACCGGTACCAGCTTTTCATTCGTCCTGCTACCAAATATCCCGATGATACGTTTCTTCAGTGATGCAGCCGGGAGATGGAACAGCTCACTCGTATTATGGTAAAAATGAAATTCAATGGCCGGATGCGCCAAGGCCACCCTGTGGAATTCATCTGTAATATGTCGTAATTCTACCTGCTGGGACTTGAGGAAATTCCGCCGTGCCGGTATGTTGAAAAACAAATGTTTAACAGAAATGGAGGTCCCCTCAGGGCCTGCTGAAAACTCATGGGCAACTACCTTACCGCCTTCTATCTTGAGGGTAGTCCCCAAATCGGCTTCCGCTTCACGGGTGTGCATCTCTACATGGGCTATTGCCGCTATGGAAGCAAGTGCTTCCCCGCGAAACCCCTTAGTAACGATGTGGAATAAATCATCAGCAGATTTGATTTTAGAGGTCGCATGACGCTCAAAGCCTAGCCGGGCATCTGTATGGCTCATACCCGTACCATTATCAATCACCTGAATCAAAGTGCGACCGCCATCCTTTACCACAAGTTTTATCATCGTAGCTTTGGCGTCAATGGCATTTTCCAGCAACTCTTTTACCACAGAGGCTGGTCGCTGTACCACCTCCCCTGCAGCAATCTGGTTAGCCACATGATCGGGCAATAACTGAATAATATCTGCCATTAACCTTCAAAGAATATAGATAGATCAAAATCAATTATGTAGAGGAAAATCAAAACGAGAATGGCAATGATGACTATCATTCTCAGCCTCAGGTTGGGATCCCCCTTTCGGCCCCGGTCTTCCATCGCCCTATTGAATTTACCCTTGATTCCCCCAGAAGCATTCAGGGTAGTTCTGAATTTATCAAGTTTACGTTCTATTTTATACGGGCTTCCCTCACCCTTATCGTCATAATAACGGGGGGTGTATCCAAATTTCTTGTTCTTACGCAGCCTCGAAAACCTTCCCATAATCAAAGAGTTTCAAAGGTACTTAAAATCGTATGAAGTGCAGAAGCAACCTTCCCAAAATTTGTTAAGGCATTATAGCTACGAACAGGTATTTATCCAATGAGTATTCAGGAAAATAGGGTGGCCATCTGTATGGCAGCAACAGCAGCTTCAGCTCCTTTATTACCGTGCTTGCCCCCACTTCTGTCGAGGGCCTGTTGCATATTATCATCTGTTAGTACACAGAAAATAACTGGAGTATCCCCCTGTACATTGAGGTCTTTGATCCCCTGTGCCGTTGCACTGGCTACGAAGTCAAAATGTTTGGTTTCCCCACGAATAATACTTCCAATTGCAATGACGGCATCTACTGTTAATTCGGAGATCATCTTCTTGCATCCAAAAGTAAGCTCAAAACTTCCGGGCACATCCTTGCGAATAATGTTTTCAGTCTTCACACCACAATCGAGCAAAGTTGCTTTGGCTCCCTGGAAAAGGCTTTCCGTGATCTGAGTATTCCAGGCCGATACCACAATGCCAATTTTCAGGTGGTCCGCCTCTGGGAGTTTAGTTTTGTCGTAGTCCGAGAGGTTTTTATTGACAGTGGCCATTAGTTACCCCTTTTAGCCATTCCTATCAAAGCATCAATGGAAGCCGCCTCCTGGCTATTAGGGTATTCCTCTTTTATGCGCTGGAAAAATTGAAGAGCCTTTCCATAGTCTTCCAATTCCATGGCAGTTACACCAGCCTTATGGAGATAACGAGGTGTAGTAAATTCATTGTCGTCCAGACCCAAAGCCTTTTCGTAATATCCGAGGGCATCCTCAGCTTGTCCCAGCTGCATGAAAGCATCTCCTATACCTCCTACGGCCAGTGCACCTGTGATTTCTTCATCCGGGGAGTATTGCTCCAGGTATTCTATAGCCTTGTCATACTGCTGAAGGTTCAGGTAAGACATCCCTGCCGCATAGGTGGCAATATTGGCAGCTTTTGTACCCTTGTATTCGTCAATGATATCCAGCAGCCCGTATTTCCCCTGGCTCCCGTTCAATGCCAAAAGATAAAGGGAATCTTTTGCTGCTGTATTCTGCTGTGCCTGTTCAAAATACTGCTGCGGATAATACAATTCGTTGTTCGCCTCAATAGATTTCGGTTCCAGTATAAACTGATTGTAGGCCAGATAACCCAGCACAACTACTGCGATGGCCGCAATGCCGCCCAGAATGTAATTCTGGTTTTTGGAAACCCACTGTTCCGATTTGGATGCGCTTTCATCCAGGGTACTAAAAACCTCAGCCGTGGTACTCCCTTTCACATCCATTTGCTTTCCTTCGGCCTTGTTTTTAGGTTTGTAGCCCCTTTTCTTGTATGTTGCCATCTTATGCGTCTTTTGGTCGCGCAAAAATAAAGTTTTTATCCAAAATCTAAAGGGTAAATATTCCTTAATTTTGAATATTTTTCACTGCTGTACGGCCTTAAAACTCACAAATCGAAGGTGCATTTAGAGCGATTATCACTGGTTAATTACCGGAATTTTGAATCCCGGGATTTTGAATTCGACAACAAGATCAACTGTTTTGTTGGGGACAATGGCATGGGAAAAACAAATATTCTTGATGCTATATACCATCTAGCCCTGGGTAAAAGCTATTTCAATCCTATCGCCACACAAAATATTACCCATGGAAAGGACTTCTTTCTTATCGAAGGGACGTTTTTCAAAAACAACAGGGAAGAGAAAATTGTTTGCAGTCTAAAAAAGGGGAGCAAGAAATTAATCAAGCGCAATGGGAAAGTATACGATCGGCTTTCGGACCATATTGGGCTATTGCCACTGGTGATCATTTCCCCGGCTGACCGCGACCTCATCCTGGAGGGCAGTGAAACCCGAAGGAAATTCATGGACGGGGTAATCTCACAAAGCAATCCGGAGTACCTGCGCAACATCATCCGCTACAACAAGGTGCTGGCTCAGCGCAATTCTCTTCTCAAATTCTTTACGCTCAACAATACCTTTGATGGGGATACGCTCTCGGTATACGATGAGCAACTTCATAGCCTGGGCACCCTGATCCACGAGGAACGCAAACACTTTCTCGAAGCATTTATCCCCTTGTTCAGGGAACAGTATCTGGCTATCTCCGGAGGGAATGAACCTGTTGACCTCAGCTATCACAGTAGCCTCAACGATTCCGAGCTGTTGCCCCTGTTACAGGAATCCCTGAATAGGGACAGGGTACTTCAGTACACCAGTGTAGGTATACACAAAGACGACCTGCTTTTCCAGATTAACAAACATCCCATAAAGAAATTCGGGAGTCAGGGACAGCAAAAGTCCTTCCTGATTTCATTGAAATTTGCTCAATTCCAACTGATCAAACAACAGGAAAAAACCACACCTATCCTCTTACTGGACGATATATTTGACAAGCTGGACGAAAATAGGGTAGCCCATATCATCACCCTTGTTGAGGATAAGAATTTCGGGCAGATCTTCCTCAGCGACACGCATCCGGAACGAACCGAAAATGTAGTGAAAGCCATTCACCAGTCCTATAAAATCTTTAAATTGTAGAATGAAGAAAATTTTGGGCATAGTATTCCTGATCCTTTCGGCTGGCTGTGCCTCCGGCGTTGATGCCGAAAATCTACCCTTATTAAACGGATATTGGGAAATAGAAAAAGTGGTATTCCAGGATGGAAGTTCGAAATCCTATACTGTCAATACCGCAGTGGATTTTATCCAGATCGAGGGGCGGGAGGGCTATCGGAAAAAAGTACAACCTGAGATAGGTGGCACCTACCGCACATCGGACGACGCAGAAAAATTTTCTGTTATAGAAAAATCAGGCCGGTTGATCATACAGTACATCAATGCTGATATTACCTGGGAAGAAACCCTGGTGTCCCTTTCTGAAGACCGCTTTGTGGTGGTAAATGACTCGGGTATATACTATCACTATAAACGTTATCAATCCCTTAATATCGATCCGTAATGGCCAAGCATAAGAATCAGCAATCCCTGAGTGAGGCCCTGCAGGAATTTATCTCTGCCCATAACCTGCAAAAAGGGATAGACGAGGTACAGGTAAAAGAAGCCTGGATGCGTTTGATGGGTCAGGGAGTGAACCATTACACCCAAAGCCTGGTATTCCGCGAAGGTACCCTCTACGTAGGGCTATCCTCCTCTGTGCTGAGGGAAGAACTCAGCCTGGGAAATTCCAAAATCATCAAAATGCTTAATGATGATTTGGGGAGTAAGGTGATAGAGAAGTTGGTGCTGCGTTAAAAAAAACGGCCCTTTCAGGCCGCTGTATTCTCTTTAGTAAATCTCTCTTCCGGAAAAATGAAATGCACTCTCAATGGCCGCATTTTCATCACTATCTGAACCGTGTACCGCATTTTCACCAATATCTTTTGCATAGAGTTTCCGGATGGTACCTTCCGCGGCCTCAGCCGGATTGGTAGCTCCGATAAGTGCACGAAAATCTTCAACGGCATTGTCTTTCTCCAGTATAGCAGAGACGATAGGTCCGCGGGTCATAAACCTTACCAACTCATCAAAAAATGGACGGTCCTTGTGAATCGCGTAAAATTCCTGGGCATCTCTTCTACTGAGCTGCGTATACTTCATTGCCACGATTCTAAATCCTGCTGATGTTATCTTTTCCAGGATGGGCCCGATATGTCCATTCTCAACGGCATCCGGCTTAATCATCGTGAATGTTCTGTTTCCTGCCATTTATAAAAATTTTCGGCAAAAGTACGCTTTCTTTATGCAACCCACAAGATTAATACGAAAGTTGTAATTCCCCTAAAACAACACCCTGATCCCCTATTATCTGCAGATTCACTTCATTTGTTTTTAGGTTGATGGAAACCCAGCCAAAACTCTCAGTAGCCACTACCTCTCCTACCCGGAAGGGGTTGGGTTCCCCTTTAAACTTACTATAGGCATGTGTGAGTCCGCTACTTGTAAAGTCCACTAAGGGGTAAGATAAGCCCGGAAGAATTTTTCTTGAAAACTCTGATATATGACGGTCTCCGGATAAAAAGAGCACGCCCCGGGCTCCGGATGACAAAATCAGGGATTCCATCCGTTGCACTTCGTTCGGGAAGTTTCCCCAACACTCAAATCCATGTTCGTTGGAAAGGAACTGTATGCTGCTTACGATAAGATTGAAATCGGCCTGAGAAGACTGTAATTGTCTTTCCAGCCAATTCCATTGTTCTTCCCCCAGGACGGTGCCTTTCCCTGACAAATCCGGGGAATAACGCTTTTGTGTCAGGGTGTCGGGTAGCAGTGGCGACCTGAAATACCGGGTGTCAAGGATCAAAATCCGGACCTTGCCTTCGGGCAGATCAAAATCCTGTACCCCGTAGACCCCTTCGCGGGACCTGCGGATATCCTCTTTGGAGACATCCAGAAAATCCAGGAACACCTGCTGGCTTGCGGCTTTGGCCGCAAACTCAACCCCACCGTCGTTAAGTCCATAGTCATGATCGTCCCATGTTCCCAGAATAGGGGTACTTTTTTTTAGTCTGCGGTACCCGGGTACCTGATCCTGGGCAGCGTACATGCCACGCATTACCTCCATATCGTCCGTGTCCGCATAAATATTATCTCCCCCCCAGATCCATAGGTCGGGTTGCCTTTCAAGGATGTCATCCCATAAACGATTCTCCAGATCATGTTTGTTACAGGAGCCAAAGGCGATATTGAGTACTGCATCAGCCTGATCCGCGCTGGCCATACTCGAAGTGGATTTACAGTTGATAAAAAGGAAGCTCAAAAGCAAAAAGGCAAAGGATGTTCTCATGGTTATCAGATACGGTTGCTCACAAAAATAGTGCTTAAAAGCATACGGCTATATTATTAAATTGTATCTTTGAGCGCATGAATTCTCAAGTGGTTCAATCCCTCCTGCAGCTGCTATCTCAGCCCCAAAAAATAGCGATTATCCCTCATAAAAACCCGGATGGAGATGCCATTGGCTCTACTCTGGCACTACGGCACTACCTGAATCTAAAAGGGCATGATGCCAAAGTAATTGTGCCGAATGATTTTCCAAAATTCCTGAAATGGATGCCGGGCGTAAATCAAATCCTTAATTACGAATGGGAGCACAGTGATGCTAGCGAGGCCTTACGGAAGGCCACGATTGTGTTTACGCTGGATTTCAATGACCTTAGTCGCGCAGGACAAATGGAAAAAGCACTTGAAAACCTGTCTGCTCCTTTGGTTATGATCGACCATCACCAGGCACCCCAGGATTATGCCACAATCATGTATTCCGATGTGGGTATGAGTTCTACCTCTGAAATGGTATACAATTTCATTGAAGCCCTCGGGGATCGGGAACTGATCACAGAAGAAATTGCCAATTGCCTGTATGCAGGAATTTTGACCGACACAGGATCCTTCAAATTTGCTTCTACTACGAGCAGGACCCACCGTGTAATAGCAGAGCTCATTGATAAAGGGGCCCAGAATGCGGCCATACACAACAGAATATTTGACACCAATACCCCGGAACGTTTGCACCTGCTGGGATGTGCCCTGAACAACATGGTAATTTTGCCGGAATACCACACCGCTTACATTACATTAAGCCAGGAGGAGTTAGACAGGCATCAGTTTAAGAAAGGGGATACAGAAGGCTTTGTAAATTACGGACTAACCCTGGAGAATATCTTCTTTGCTGTTATTTTCATTGAAAACAAGGAGGAGGGGATCGTCAAGATCTCTTTCCGTTCGGAAGGTGATTTTTCTGTAAATACTTTTGCCAGGGAACACTTTCAGGGAGGCGGACATAAAAATGCCGCCGGAGGAAGAAGTGAACTTCCCCTCGAGGAAACGGTAAGGTATTTTAAAAGTCTGTTGGAAAACTATAAATCCGAGTTGGCAAAATGAAAAAGTTGGTAACGATATTGGCCGTACTAGGCCTGTTTGCCTGTGGGGAACCCGAACCGCGAAGACCGGTCAAGGTTGCCGGGGGTAACTTTTTGAAAGAATCGGTGGTGCGCAACAAGCAAATGCTTGCCATGGAAGAAGCCCGGATTAAGGAATTGATCTCCCGTGATAGTAGCCGGACCTATATGGAATCTGGCAGCGGTTCCTGGTACTGTTTTCTGGAAAGGAACGAAAACGGCCCCATGGCTGAACCCGAAGATTTGGTAACGCTGACCTATGATATCCTGAGTCTGGATAACGACACCATTTATTCCAGCGAAGAAATCGGGGTTATCCAATATAAGGTAGACAAACAAGAGCTGTTCCCCGGACTTCGGGACGGGGTAAAGCTGCTAAGGGAAAAGGAAACAGCAACATTTTTCTTTACCTCTCCCATGGCCTTTGGGTATTTGGGGGATAAAGACAGGATTGGCCCCAACGTCCCGGTGAAATCCACCCTCAGCATTCTCAAAGTTGAAAAAAACGAAGTGCAATAAAAAGAATAAAAGAAGGAGTATGAATGAACTAAAAAAGTTTTTGGGAGTATTTGTAGTTGTTTTGATGGCAGTCGGATGCAAAAGCAGCCAGTACACAGACCTTGGAGATGGTTTATTTGCGGATATACAAACCAACAAAGGCAATATTCTGGTAAAACTGGAATACAAAAAAACCCCGGTTACAGTAGCCAACTTTGTATCCCTTGCCGAGGGTACCAATCCCTTTGTTAGTGATGAGTACAAGGAAAAGAAATACTACAATGGGCTTACTTTCCACAGGGTTATGAAAGATTTCATGATTCAGGGGGGCGATCCTTTGGGCAACGGAACGGGATATCCGGGATATCGCTTCAAGGATGAGATTGATGATTCACTCAAACACGATAAAAAAGGGATTCTTTCCATGGCCAATGGCGGACCCAAGACCAATGGAAGTCAGTTTTTTATCACGCATAAGGAGACCCCTTGGCTGGATGGCAGACATACGGTATTCGGAGAGGTGATCAAGGGCCTGGAGGTAGTAGATTCCATTGCCAATGTAGAGGTAGGAGCGGGTAATAAACCCGTTTCAGAGATTGTCATGAATGCCGTAACCATCATTCGAAACGGAAAAGAAGCGGGCAATTTCGATGCTGTTCAGATTATGACCGATTATTTTGCAGAAGAAGAAGCGGAAGCAGCTGCCATGAAACAAATGATTCAGGATTTTGCTGCAGAGACCGAGAAACAGAAAGAGCAGGCAACAGCCTATCCCTCCGGATTAAAGATCTTTACTCTTAATGAGGGTGAGGGGGAAAAACCGAGGCCAGGGCAACGTGTTCTTGTGAATTACGCGGGTTGGTTGTCTGATGGTTCCCTCTTTGATACCAGTGAGGCCCAAATTGCTGAAAAGTTTGGACAATACAACAGGATCCTTCAAATGCACCGAGGCACCCTGTCTCCTTCCCTTATGGACTACAGCCCCGATGCTAACCTGATCGCTGGTTTTAAAGAAGGTTTGTTGACCATGAAAGTGGGCGATAAGATACGCCTGTTTATTCCTCCGCATTTGGGATACGGCCCTCAGGGTAGCGGACCGATACCCCCTAATTCCGAGCTGATCTTCGATCTCGAAATCCTGCAGATAGCTGAATAACATATCGGCCGGGTACATGCCCGGCCTTTTTCACAATTATGCCTTAACTGGTATATGCAATAGGATTTCCTGCAAAAACTTCCAGAATTTTTGTACCGAGGGAATACTTACGCGCTCGTCCGGCGAATGCGCTCCCAGAATGGTTGGGCCAAAACTGATCATGTCCATATTTGGGTAATGCTGCCCCAGGATTCCACATTCCAAGCCTGCATGGCAGGCAACCACTTTGGGTTCAGAATGAAACAGTGCCTCATACCTTGATTTCAGAACCTCCAGGATTTCGGATTCGGCATTAGGGCTCCAGCCGGGGTAACTTCCGCTAAACCTTACGGTATAACCAGCCAGTTCAAAAGCACTTTTGAGGGCATGTGCCAAATCCATTTTAGAAGATTCTACCGAGGAACGGGTAAGGCAGCCAATCTGTACTTTCCCGTTTTCCACGGTAACATTTGCAATGTTGTTCGACGTCTCTACCAGGTCTTCGATTGCAGGGCTCATCCTATATACCCCATTATGCGCAACATAGAGCGCCCTGATCAGATTCTCGAATGCCCCCGCTTCCATAACCGCATCCGGTAGGCTAACCTCCTCACAGGTGATCTCCAGGCCTGGTTCAAGGGGTTCCAGTTCCTGTAGAATGGCATCTGTCCATTCCTTGAATTTTTCGGCAAAAGCGTCTTGCTCTTTTTTATTAAGAGATATGATGGCAACACTTTCCCTTGGTATGGCATTGCGAAGGCCTCCGCCGTGTATCTCGGCAAGGTCTACTTGAAAATCAGTTAAGGCGTTATGCAGGAGTCGGTTCATGATCTTGTTAGCGTTACCCAGGCCTTTGTGGATATCCATACCACTGTGACCGCCTTTTAAGCCCCGGACCCTGATCCGGTACCCGATACAGTCAGCTCCGGTTGGTTGCATCTCATAACTGCCCTGAGCTGTGATATCTATCCCTCCTGCACAGCCAATGTCAATTTCATCGTCTTCTTCGGTATCCAGGTTAAGCAGGATTTCTCCCTGCAACACCCCTGCTTTCAGTCCCTTTGCCCCAGTCATCCCGGTCTCTTCATCTATTGTAAACAACGCCTCTAGGGGTGGATGTGGAATAGCATCGCTCTGTAATAAGGTCATGATGGCAGCTACCCCCATACCATTATCAGCACCAAGGGTAGTGCCCTTTGCCTTCACCCAATCCCCTTTTACCTCCATTTCGATCCCCTGCTTGTCAAAATCAAAGTCGGTATCGTTATTTTTCTGGTGTACCATATCCAGGTGGGATTGCAGGGTAACCATTTTGCGGTTCTCCATTCCCGGGCTGGCAGGTTTACGGATAATGACATTGCCCACCTCGTCCTTTATGGTTTCGAGCCCCAATTTCTTCCCAAAACCCATCATAAAGTCGATAACGCGTTCTTCCTTTTTTGATGGCCGGGGAACGGCATTTAAATCGGCAAAATTATTCCAGATCCCTCCTGGATCAAGATTTCGTACAGCTGTATTCATTTCTGGTATTTTACTTCAAAAATACGGTATGCCGTCTAACCAAGCGAGAGAAATCCCTAATTTTGGTGTTGATGAAAAACCGATTCAAGAACGGCATCGCCCTTTCGCTGATCCCACAAATCCTCCTGGTAAATGTACTTGCCCGATTCCCCGAATGGGTGGAACAGCACTACAGCCTTGGGCTTTTCCCTGGGATTTCCCGTTTCTTCCGTTTCATTACCGGTTGGATTCCTTTCTCAATAGGAGATGTTCTCTATGCCATGTTGGTGGTTTTAGCCATAAGGTACCTGTACAGG
>NZ_CEYNTP010000012.1:0-25031 GCF_982873095.1 Lentiprolixibacter sp.
TGTTGTTGTTTTCCTTTAATTCCGCGAGAAATCTTAGGGTTTCTTTTGTAATTACGGGCTGTGACATGCGACAAATTTTAAGCTAAAGTTAACCAATTTGAATGCCCATCCCTGTCATTTATACGTAATTTTGGTTGACTCACTAAGGCGGATTATGAGTAAAGAAAAGATTATTTCAAAAATAAAGGCGAATAAGAAGCAGCCCAATTTGAGGTTTCGATTAAAGCGAAAAGTTGAAGCTTTTACAGACTTGCTCTTTATGACCCTCTTCGATATCGAAACTCCGGTGCCCGAGAACATCGACCGGCTGGAAGAATTGTTTGATGAGTTGGTCCACCTGGCGTGCTGGAACATTGAGAAGCCCTGCAATAAGATTTGGGCCAACTACCTGGAAACACTGCCGGGAGTACTGGAAAAACTAAACCTGGATGCCGAGGCAATAGCTGATTGTGATCCGGCGTCGCACTCTATAGAAGAAATTTACCTGGCCTACCCAGGCTTCTATGCCATTGCAATTTACCGTCTAGCCCACGAACTCCATAAAAAGGGCTTTCCGCTGGTGCCCAGGCTTATGACCGAATACGCCCACAGGCAAACGGGTGTTGATATTAATCCGGGGGCACAGATTGGGAAATCCTTCTTTATTGACCACGCCACCGGGGTAGTAATCGGGGAAACAGCCATCATAAAAGACCATGTGAGGATCTATCAGGGGGTAACCCTGGGCGCCCTTTATGTGGCCAAGGACCTGCAGCATACAAAAAGGCACCCCACAATAGAAGAAAACGTGACCATATATGCCAATGCCACCATCCTCGGCGGGGAAACAGTAATTGGTGCAAACAGTGTAATTGGCGGTAACGCCTGGTTAACGGCATCAGTTCCACCGAATTCCAAAGTATTCCATACGCCTGAAATAAAAATCAAAACCCAGGCAGATGTCTCATAACCTCCTTGATCTCATCGGGAATACCCCCCTCGTAAAATCGCGCGTGCTCAACCCTAACAAAAATGTGGACCTCTATTTCAAAATGGAAGGCCACAATCCCGGGGGCAGCGTAAAAGACCGTGCTGCCTACAACATGATCAAAAGTGGTCTGGAACGGGGCGATATCAGCCAGTACACCTCCCTTATCGAGGCAACAAGCGGTAATACAGGCATTGCCCTCGCCATGATCGCCGGGATTTACGGGTTGAATATTGAGCTGGTAATGCCGGAGAACGCTACCCGGGAACGCGTACAAACCATGAGGGCCTACGGGGCCCGTGTAGTCCTTACCCCAGCAGAGGCCGGAATTGAAGGTGCGCGGGATTACGCAGAAAAAAAAGTTAAGGAAGAAGGCTTTGTGATGTTAAACCAGTTCGGCAATGATGATAATTGGAAAGCACATTATCATACCACCGGTCCCGAAATCTGGAAGGCTACCCAGGGAAAGGTAACCCATTTCGTGTCTGCTATGGGTACCACCGGGACCATTATGGGCACTTCCACCTATCTCAAGGAGCAGCATCCGGATATCCAGATAATAGGCGTGCAACCCACTGACAATTCCAGCATCCCCGGCATAAGAAAATGGCCAAAGGAATACCTGCCCAGCATTTTTGATCCGGCCAGGGTTGACCAGATTATGGAGGTCAGTGAAGATGAGGCTGCTGATATGGCCCGTTTATTGGCTAAAAAAGAAGGCATCTTTTCCGGGATGAGCAGCGGTGGAGCAGCCACTGCAGCTTTGCGGTTAGCAGTAACCTTAGACGAAGGGGTTATTGTGTCTATAGTTTGTGACCGTGGCGATCGTTACCTTTCTTCTGACCTTTTCGAATAACCCTTAGTCCAGAACGGAATTTACTGCCTCCTGGAAGCTGGGAAAAGCAGCGAGATTGTTATGGCCTCCCCCCTGTATCGCAAAAAATTGCTTGTCTTTTCCTGGAATGCTCTGAAACAACATTCGCCCGGATTCATACGGGACTACCCGGTCATCCGTGCCGTGGAAAATCCGCACAGGACACTGTACACCCTGCACAGCTTCATAGGACCTGAAAGGATATTTCATAAACCAACTTACGGGCAGCCAGGGGAAGCGCCTTTCCCCTATATCCAATAAGCTGTAATACGGTGATTCCAGGAGTAAAAGTGATGGTCGGTTCTCAGCAGCGAGTTGGGTTGCCATTCCTGTGCCCAGGGACCGTCCGTAGAGAATGATTTCATTTTCCGCATAATGTTCTTTTCCGAAATCATAAAAAAGTTGAGCATCTGAATACAAGGCCTGTTCGCTAAGGGTTCCGATGCTTTTGCCATATGTGCGATAGTCCATCACCAGAACCTCATATCCCTTCCTAACCAGTGGCTGGACAATATCTCCCCAGCGGGATAAATTCCCAGCATTCCCATGGAAGTACAGGATGAGCCCCCTGGATTCCTGCCTTTTGAACCACAACGCATTGAGCCGGGCCCCATCCGGAGTCGAAAGAAACAGCTCCTTAAAAGGTGTAGAAAAAGAGTAGTGATAGTCCTGGGGTAATTTGGTTGGAAGAAAAATCAGTTTTTCCTGTAAAAAATTAAGCATGATAAGGGCAATTAAATAAGCACCAAGTGTAAAACCAAATATCGTTTTAAGTCTGCGCATCAGCCTTTTTTGAGGTTAGTGCACGCTCCAGGCTGGATCCTGAAAGGTTAATGGTCTTAGGTTTGGTAGTGATGATCTCACTCAACATACTGTGATACGACTCAAAGGTATGCAGGTCTTTATGACCCCCTCCAATCACGGTATACAGTTTGGTGAGTCTTGGCTTTATTTTGGACAGCCTTACGCTGGTTTTATATGGGATCAATTTATCGTCCGTGCCATGGATGATATGGATGGGGCACTCCACATACCTAAGCCATTTATAGGTGGGCATGGGAAACTTTAGTAAAAGGGAAAGGGGCATAAAGGGGATATAGCGTTTCCCCACTTTGCTAAGGCTGTAATACGGGGCATCCAGGATCAGCATGCGGGGGTTGTTCATTGAGGCGAGCTTGGCAGCAAAACCTGAGCCCAGGGAACGGCCATAGAGGATGATGTATTTTTCTGCCACCTTCTCCTTGATCTTGTTGTAGATCACTTGCATATCCCGCTTTATTGCTTTCTGCGTCCGTCTGCCCGTGCTCTTGCCAAAACCCCGGTAATCCACCATTAGCACATCGTACCCATGACGGGTGAAATCTACCGCAAACTTGCCCCAGCCCTTGATGCTCTTGGAATTGCCTTTTAGATAGAAGACGATCCCTTTTGGATCTTTGGCCTTAAACCGCAGGCCATTGATGATCGCCCCGTCCCGGGTCTCAATATTGTATTCTTCCGTTTCCTGGTTCTCATAGTCGAATTGAAAGTCTGCCGGAAGCTTTTCGGGTTTAAAAAGCAGGTAGTCCTGCAGGAAATATACCAGCAAGCTGATCAGCAAATACGCTGCAGCCAGGAGGATCAGTATGTTAAGCCATAAGGGCATGGTTATTCCTTTGCTTCAATGTACAAAAAAAATCAGCTTAGGTTTTGAATTTGAGTTGATTCAAATGCAAGCCCGATCCTGGGGCGATGTAAGAAAGTTCAAGGGCATCCGGATCCTGAAGGGACCTCTCCAGCTGATGCAGTTGTAATTCGCCCCGACCCAATTCCACCAGTGCCCCCATGATCATCCGGACCTGATAGCGAAGAAAACCGGTCCCGCCTACTTCCAGGACATAGCTTTTCTCTGGAAAGAAATTTGCTGTGATCTCGGTATTTTCCTTGAGCTTGCATACCCCAACCTGTCGTACATAGGAGCGTTCATAATCAGATCGGGTGGTGTAGGCCTTAAAATTATGTGAGCCGATAAACAGGGAAGCGCCCTTTTGCATGAGATCAATATCCAGGTCCCAGGGAAACCCAGCCATAAAAGGAGCGCAAAAAGGATGGAGTTTCTCTCCAAAGGCAAACAGGTAATGATATTCCTTGTAAGAGCTGTCATTTATGATATTGAAGGACTTTGTAACCGCACTTATCCCCAGAATCCGGATATCCGGAGGTAGATTTGAATTGAAATCGTCTTTAAAGGCATTCAGGTCATCGATGGGTGCTCCTTCAAGAAATAGTTCAAATGCACCATCAAGTGAGGAAACCCTGGCATCTGTCCGGCTACTTCCCAGGAGTTTGTATCGCCTGTCTGACAATACAAACTTCAAGGTTTTACGCAGCATCCCTTCTATGGTTTTTTGACCGGGTTGCCGTTGCCAGCCACTGTACCGGAATCCCAGATATTGTAAGCGAATCAGGTAATAATGTCTCTCCATTTGGCTATTCATGCTCCTACAGCCGTATTGAACTACTGCTTTCATTACGTGAACTGCGGTGGGTTAAAATAGGAAGCAAAATATAAATCTCCGACTTTTTTGTACATTACTTCCATAAATTCAACTTTAACCAAATACAAATGACAAACAAAACAAAACCAGCCACCTGGTATTGGGTAGTATCAGTA
Source organism: Lentiprolixibacter sp. (assembly GCF_982873095.1). Lineage (NCBI taxonomy): Bacteria > Pseudomonadati > Bacteroidota > Flavobacteriia > Flavobacteriales > Flavobacteriaceae > Lentiprolixibacter > Lentiprolixibacter sp. Next base: position 4,495 of record NZ_CEYNTP010000012.1, read on the forward strand.
CTGGCTTTGATCTGGAATTTGATAGGCGTTCTGGCTTATCTGGGACAGGCATTTATTACAGAAGAAATGAAAGCTGAATATACTGCTGAACAGCTCACCTTACTGGAAGGCCGGCCGGCATGGGTTACCGCTGCTTTTGCTATTGCCGTTTGGGGCGGGCTTTTGGGCTGTATCGCACTGCTCATTAGAAAAAGGTGGGCCAGGCCCCTGTTGCTGGTCTCTTTGTTGGGTATAGTCGCCCAGACCGGTTACAACCTGTTTGCTACCAATGCTACGGAAATATTCGGAACCCTTCAGGGGCTTGTAATGCCTTTGATTGTAGTGATTATTGGTATCCTTTTGGTATTAATTGCCAAAATAGCCGATCGCAAGCAGTGGCTTTCCTAAAAAATAACAGGCCCTTTTTCATAAGGGCCTTTTTTTTGTGTTTCCCCGACACATGTATTAGATAGCCTTTTACTCTTATTAAATCATCGGGAACCAGCATGAATAGTTCACTTGCACCATCTGGAAAAAGGCGCATAGAAATCATCGATGCGCTGAGGGGGATATCCTTGGCTGGAATTGTAATTGTACATGTTGTAGAGAATTATATCGCTTCCCCTACGCCTGAGGGTGCTTTGGACGCCACCCATCCTGATATCATCGACTATGTGGTTGAAGGATTTATCATGCTTTTTTTAAGGGGTAAGTTCTTTGCCCTGTTCTCCTTTCTGTTTGGGCTGAGTTTTTTCATACAAATGGACAGTGCCCACCAAAAAGGACAGGATTTTCGGTGGCGATTTTTATGGCGGTTGGCCCTGTTATTCGCTATAGGGTATATCCACCACATGTTTTACCGCGGGGATATCCTTACGATCTATGCCTTGCTGGGGATCTTCCTGGTACCCTTCTATAAAGTAAAGGCCCCCTGGGTATTGGGTGTATCCGCCGTACTGCTGCTGGGTATAGGCAGGTATGTTGTTTTCCTCTTTTCCGGGGGAGACAGCCTTTTTATGACCGGGGGATTAGATCCCAACAGTCCGGAAATCGCAGCCTATTTTGAACTCCTTAAATCGGGATCACTGACAGAAGTTATGCACTCAAATGCCACGGATGGACAGCTTGCGAAAATGGATTTCCAGTTTGGCATTTTCTCACGTGGTTATCTCACTTTTGCTTTCTTTCTGCTGGGTTTATATGCGGGACGTATTAAGTTCTTTGAAAATTTCAGGGAAAATTGGCCGCTGATGCGGGATGTGCTTTATGGTTCCCTTGTTCTCTTTGCGGCAGGGATCGTAATTACTGCAGCTTGCTTTTCACAATTAGGGCCGGCAGTTACATTTGATAGCTGGCTCGCGATGTTTGGCCTAACCGGTCTTGATCTCGTCAATGTAGCGATGACCTTTATGTTGATTGCACTGTTTGTTTACTTGTATGGTAAGATAAAAGGGGAGCGCTGGCTGCGGATATTTGCCCCCTACGGACGGACGGCCCTGACAAATTATGTACTGCAAAGCATATTAGGCACCTTTATTTTCTTCGGGTGGGGATTGGGCTATCTGGCAAGTATCCCCAGCAGGTATACCTTCCTTCTGGCCTTAGTCGTGATCCTGCTTCAAATGCTTATCAGCCGATGGTGGTTAGCCCGTTTTTACTACGGACCCCTGGAATGGATATGGCGAAGTTTAACCCATATGAAACGATATCCGTTAAAGAGGAACTAAACCCTTTTAACTTTTCCGATGAAATGCATTTTCATCCTTTGATATTCCGGGATTTCACCACACAATTCCACACCTTCTCAACATTAGGAACAGTTCATCGAATTTTTTGAAATAAAGGAAAATAGGCTGTCGTTTTATATCCTGAAAACAGTCCCAAATCCCCCGAATATAAATAGATGAGCAATTTACTGAAGCTTATTAACTGGAAAACCTGCCTGGTGCTAAGTCTGATCGTCTTACCTATACTGATCGTCCTTAACTTCTATGGCCTTTATACAGATCGTTTCTATTTTTTTAAGGTAGACAACTACATCTTCCCCATACTCTCATCCTTTCATTTTCTGTATCTCTACGTGATATGGTTCAAGATCAGCGAAAGGGAGTTTGTAGATCCACAGATGCGCAACCTCGAATACGGGCTTTATGCAATCCTAATGATATATCTGTTTAAGGCTTCAGATACCGTATACGTGATGCTCAGCGCCTCCCGGTATGAAGAATACATGCTTCCTGAAAATTTTAGATTGATGGGGGCCACCATATTATCCCTGCAGGTCCTTTTAATACTGTTGACCATGCTGCTCTTTTCGCACAGGCGAAGGCGTGTAGGACCCTACAATTTTGACAATATCAACGAAAACATTGATTCTTGGCACTAACGAGAATCTCTTGTGTTATGGCGATAAAAAGCCCTGGTGGTTCCAGGGCTTTTGTTTTATAGTTTACTGATGTAACTGCCGTAGAGGTCTTTGAACTGGTAACCTTGTACAAACCGGTGTTTGCTCAATTTCTTGTTGACCACAAGGCCCCAAAGTATGAACTCCATAAGAAAATAACGATCTGATTCCGGAACATCGGGCTGATACTTTTTAATCAATTGCCTCAGGGGACGGATATCATCCAGGCTGCTCCTGTACTCCTCTTCCTTTGCTTCATCCATAAGTTCAAAGCCTTCCCCATTAAAAAACCAATAGGTAAGGTCGTCATAAGGCGTTTCCGCATCCTTGTGTTCCAACTTTTTGATTTCCGGGAAGTATTCGGGAAAAATTGATTTAATGGCCTCTTCGATGAGGTGAAGGGCAACGGTATCCGCCCCTTCCTGTTCCCCTTCGTAAACCAGTTCGATCTTCCCGGTGATTGCCGGAATCACTCCCATAAAATCGCTCAATCTGATTGTGGTCTTTTCTTCCCCTGAATTCAAAAGTCTCCTTTCTGCGGTACTGAGCAGGTTTTCATAGGCTGTGATGCTGGTCCTGGCACTCACCCCACTTTTCACATCCACATACTCACTCTTTCTTGCTTCAAAGCTGATTTGCTCCAGCAGGTCCTTCGCCAGCTCAGGAATATGGATAGCTGCCGTCTGCTCTTCATCAAGCACGGCTTCCTGCTCGGTGATCTTCCTTGCCGTCGGGATCTCTTCAGGATAATGGGTAAGGATCTGAGAGCCTATACGGTCTTTCAAAGGGGTAACAATGCTCCCGCGGTTGGTATAATCTTCAGGGTTGGCCGTAAAAACAAATTGCACATCAAGGGGAAGTCTCAATTTGAATCCCCTGATCTGAATGTCGCCTTCCTGCAGGATATTAAACAGGGATACCTGTATGCGGGCCTGTAGATCGGGTAGTTCGTTGATCACAAAGATACAGCGGTGGGCACGGGGGATCATCCCAAAATGGATGACACGTTCATCCGCATAGGACAGTCTCAAATTGGCGGCTTTGATGGGATCAACATCACCGATCAGGTCAGCGACGGTGACATCTGGTGTAGCGAGCTTTTCGAAGAAACGCTCATCGCGATGCAGCCAATCCAAAGGGGTCTCATCACCTTTCTCTGCAATGAGCTCCTTGCTATAACGGGATATCGGACTCAGAGGATCATCATTTATATCTGATCCGGCCACTACGGGAATCCATTCATCTAGCAAGTTGACCATAAGACGTGCCAGTCGGGTCTTGGCCTGCCCCCTTAGGCCCAGTAAGTTGATGTTGTGACGGGAAAGTATAGCCCGTTCTAATTCCGGGATAACCGAATCCTCGTATCCCCACACCCCTTCAAAAACGGTCTCCCCTTTTTTGATCTTGTCGCGCAGGTTACTTCTCAATTCGTCTTTTATCGACCTGCTTTTGTATCCGGAGGCCTTCAGTTCCCCCAGTGTTTTTATGTTTTCAGGTTTCATTTTCATAGTGCTGTATATCCACAGGGAATGCGTTTATCCCCTTAATCTTCTTTTTCGGTTTTGCTCATAATCTTCAAAAATCATTTCCCCCAGTCCCTGTAAGCCTGTAAAAAATGCCTTGCCTTTGTTTGCTTCGGTAAAATGACGCACAAATTGCATCAGGTAAGGGTCCTGTGCAATCATGAAGGTAGTTATGGGAATGTGCAGCTTATGCGCCTGACGCGCCATATTGTAACACTTCTCGACAATATAGTCGTCCAGGCCAACGCTGTTCTTGTAATAATTCCCATCCGGCATCCGCAGGCAGCTGGGCTTTCCATCAGTGATCATGAAGATCTGTTTGTTAGTATTCCTTTTTCGCCTCAGCATATCCATGGCCAGTTGTAAGCCCGCCACAGTATTGGTATGGTAAGGTCCCACCTTCAGGTACGGGAGGTCTTTTATGGCGATGGGCCAGGCATCATTTCCAAAAACCAGGACATCCAGTGTATCCTTTGGATAACGGGTAGTAATGAGTTCGGCCAGGGCCATGGCCACTTTCTTGGCCGGGGTAATCCGGTCTTCCCCATACAGGATCATACTATGGCTAATATCGATCATCAGGACGGTACTCATCTGTGCCTTGTGATGTGTATCTTCGACCACCAAATCGTCTTCAGTCAGGGAAAAGGCATCGGTCCCGTGATTGATCTGTGCATTCTTCAGGCTTTCTGTCATGGAAATGTGATCCAGGGAGTCCCCGAAGCGATATTCCCGGTAATCTCCTGTATGCTCGTCACCCCGCCCGGCTTTGCGCGTCCTGTGGCTTCCGGACCCACTCCTTTTTAGTTTTCCGAAAATTTGTTCCAGTGCCCGCTGTCTGATAATACGTTCCATCTTAGCGGTTATGGACAATGCCCCGTCTCCTGGTGCACCCTCACCTGTTTCTCCTCCATCTTCAAACTCCTCTCGTATGTACCCCTTAGCTTTAAGGTCTTCAATGAAATCATCAATGGTGTAGTCCTCATCAGTAAGTTCATACTCCTTGTCCAATTCCCGCAGCCAATCCAGCGCCTCCTCAACATCCCCGGAGGTATGCGTGATCAGTTCCTGGAATATTTCGAACAGCCTCTCAAAAGGGGTTTGATCAGGAGCCGAATATGAAGTAAAATGAAATCCTTTCCGAGTTTCCATAGCACTAGCCAAAATACTACATTTCACAGAACCCTCCGGGGTTTTAATGAAAACTTAACGGTTTCCTGTATTTTCGTCAGTATGCCAACTACCACCTTACTTAGGTACCTGGGATTTCTTCGCACCCCTCCCTTATGGGTTAAACAACAATTTGGGCTGGAGCAGTTCGCTTTTCCCGAAATAGACCAGGAAAGATTGGAAGCCCCCAGCATTCCTGAAGGCATCAGGCTCGGGCACCAGATGGAATTCATATTTCGCCAATGTATAGCGCAATCCAAGCAATACACGCTTCTGCTTTATAATGTCCCCATCAGAGAAGGTAAAAACACGTTGGGAGAGGTGGATTTCATACTAAAAGACAATTTAAAAAATGAATTCCTCCATGTAGAACTCACCTACAAATTCTACATTATAAACCCGGAGATGTCCGAACCTATCCACCGCCTGATGGGACCAAACAAGCGCGATATGTTCTTCACAAAGCTCGATAAAATAAGGGAGGAACAACTGGGACTGCTTAATACTCCGCAAGGGAAAGCCCTGAAACAAGCCCACGATTTACAGGAGGCAGAGATCCATCCCAGAGTTTGCTTTAAAGCACAGCTTTTTATCCCCTACGGATCAGACCGTTCACATATCCGGCCTCTGAACACGGCTTGCGTTTCCGGCTACTGGATCCGTTTTGAGGCTTTTGATTCGGCAGCCTTCCGTTCAGATGAGTATTACATTCCCTATAAATATGAATGGGTCATAGATCCCAATGATAGTGTCAGTTGGATGAGTTATTATGAAGTTCTACTCGAAGTAAATGTTCGTATGATAAAACAGCAGTCTCCCCTGCTATGGAGGAAGAAACCCAACTCAGAATACGAAAAGTTCTTTGTGGTTTGGTGGTAGCCCTCTTACTTATGCCGGGATTTCAGCAGTGTTGCTACTTCGTGCAGGTTATGCCCTTTGGCCTTTAATAAGATCATATAGTGGAACAGCAGGTCTGCTGCTTCGTTTAAAAAAAGGTCGGTATCAGTATCCTTAGCCTCGATCACGGTTTCCACGGCTTCCTCCCCAACTTTCTGGGCAATCTTATTGATCCCTTTTCTGAACAGGGAAGCCACATAGCTGTCATCTGCATCAGCATTCTTGCGTTGGGCAATAATTTCCTCTAAATGAGAGAGAAAGCCATAACTCGCTGCATTGTCCTCTCCCCAACAGGTAGCTGTTCCCGTATGACAGGTGGGTCCTAAAGGTGTTGCCTGAATGAGCAGGGTATCCGAGTCACAGTCTACCTTAGCACTCAGGAAATTCAGGTAATTACCACTCTCTTCGCCTTTGGTCCAAAGCCGGTTCTTACTCCTGCTGTAAAAAGTAACGCGACCTGATGTCTGGGTGGTATTCCAGGCCTCCTCGTTCATGTATCCCAGCATGAGTACTTTCCTGGTTTCAGCATCCTGCACGATAGCTGGTACTAAGCCATCCGAGTTTTTCTTAAAATCAATTTGCATTGTACTTCTGTTTTAATTTGCTTCAGACCCGCATAGGGATACCTAGCTCTTTAAGTTGTTCTTTTAATTCCTTTATCTCCATTTCCCTGTAGTGGAATACACTGGCAGCAAGCGCCGCATCTGCTTTTCCATGAATAAAAGTATCTGCAAAATGCTCCATATTGCCTGCCCCTCCGGAAGCAATTACAGGAATATTGCGCTCGCTTGACAAGCGCGCCAGGGCCTCGTTGGCAAAGCCATTCTTGGTGCCGTCATGGTCCATTGAGGTAAAAAGAATTTCCCCTGCTCCCCGTTCCTCAACTTCCCTGGCCCAACTGAATAGCTCTACATCAGTGGGCACCTTCCCACCAACAAGGTGAACTTTCCATTCCCCTTTAATTTGTTTGGCATCAATCGCAACTACAATGCACTGCGATCCGAATTTAGCCACCAGATCATTGATGAGCTGCGGGTTTTTCACCGCAGAAGAATTGATCGAAATTTTATCCGCACCGTTCTTTAAAAGTACATCCACATCAGCAACGGAAGAGATGCCACCTCCCACGGTAAAGGGGATATTGACCTTTTCCGCTACATGATAAACCAGGTTGGCCAGGGTCTTCCGCCTTTCCTCAGTAGCAGAGATGTCTAGAAAAACAAGTTCGTCAGCACCTTCCTCTGCATAGCGGGCAGCGAGTTCCACGGGATCGCCTGCGTCCCTCAGGTCGACAAAGTTCACCCCCTTTACGGTGCGACCATCTTTAATATCCAAACAAGGTATAATTCTCTTTGTTAGCATGCTATATCTCGTTTTTCTCATTTAGGTCAATGCCGTCATAAAAGCCAAGGTCCTGTTCCTTCAGTAATTTGGTCCAAAAGGCAATCTGACCGGTATGGTAGGCATAGTGTTCTACTGCGTGCACGGCAATACCAATACCTGTAAGTTCAAATCCCTGAATCCGGTAGGTTTTCAGCCATGCTTCCGAATCCGTTTCCCGAAGAATGGTTTTCGCATGTTCCAGCACCTCCTGAAAACGGTCCAGCAATACTTTTTTGGAATATCCCCCTTTTGTAGAGAATTCCAGTTCCCTTTCCCGTGTATCTGCTTGCTGTCCCAGTCCGGAAATAATATACTGGCCAATATTGCCACAAAGGTGCAAAAGTAAATTTCCCACACTATTGGAAGCTGCATTAGGCCTTAACCAAAGCTCCTCTTCACTCAGTAGCCCAAGGCATTTTAGGTTCATTTCCGTTTTTTCATCCATACGGAAAATCAGGCTTTCAACCAGGGCAGCTAATGCTATGTTTTCTGTATTCATGAATTTGCCAGTATATAATCTTCCAATGCTTTAAGGGAAATGCGGTTCTCATATAGGGCCTTCCCGATAATTACTCCTTCGCATCCCAGTTGAGCCAGAACAGGTAGCTCGTCAATGTTGGAAATTCCACCGCTAGCAATGAGTTTGATTCCCGGGACTTCCCTGTCCTGTACACCGCTGGGTCCTATCTCGGTTGTTATTCTGGCGGTTTTGTTTAAGATTTCCCTGTAAAGTGAAAATGCAGGGCCCTCCAGCATCCCATCTTTACTGATATCCGTACAAACTACGTAGGAGATCCCTTTTTTTTGGTACCCCTTGATAAATGGGACAACTTCTTCAGTGGAAGCTTCCTGCCAGCCGGAAACAGAAATCTGTCCGTCACGGCAATCCGCACCCAGGATAATGCGTTCAGCCCCATAGCGCTGCAGCCATCCAAGAAAGGTGCTGCGATCCTTTACCGCAATACTTCCACCGGTAGCTTGTTCTGCCCCGCTTTCAAAAACGGTATGCAGGTCCTCATCTGACTTGATGCCCCCACCAAAATCAATTTTAAGCTGTGTCTTGGATGCCAGGGTCTCCAGGACTTTGTAGTTGACCACATGACTGGCTTTGGCTCCATCCAGGTCTACCAGATGCAAATACTGAATCCCATGGTCCTCAAAGGCCCTGGCTACTTCCAGCGGATTTTCGTTATACACCTTTTTCGTATCGTAATCCCCTTTGGAAAGCCGGACACATTTGCCGTCGATAATATCAATTGCCGGAATTATTCTCATGGATTATAGATCGATAAAATTCTTTAATATCCTTGCCCCCACTTCACTGCTTTTTTCCGGATGGAACTGAACCCCGTAAAAGTTATTTTTCATCAATGCCGAACTGTAGGAACGTACGTAATCCGAGACCGCGATAGTCTCCTTACACAATGGAGCATAATAGCTGTGAACCAAATAGATATAGGACTTTTCGGGGATATCCTTAAATAAGGCCGACTTCAGCTCGCTGATCTGGTTCCATCCAATTTGTGGGACCTTTACGCTATTATTAAACTTTACAACATCAACATCAAAGATCCCGAGCCCCCTGGTTGGCCCCTCTTCCGTGTAGGAACACATCAACTGCATTCCCAAACAAATACCAAGAACAGGTTGGGTCAACTCCGGAATTACCTTATCCAGACCGCTATTTTCCAGTTTGTGCATAGCGCTGCTGGCTTCCCCTACACCAGGGAAAATGACTTTGTCTGCTTTTCGAATTTCATCCTCATTTGAGGTGAGTTCCGCGGTATATCCCAAACGCTTAAAAGCGAATTTGATGCTCTGTATATTCCCGGCCCCGTAATCAACAATAGCAATTTTCATCTGTACTCGATTACAACATTCCCTTGGTGGAGGGAAGCACCATATTGTTTATATCCCGTTTTACCGCCATTTTAATAGCCTTGGCGAATGCCTTGAAGATCGCTTCGATCTTATGGTGTTCATTGGTGCCTTCCGCTTTTATATTCAGATTGGCCCGGGCACTATCCGTAAAGGATTTGAAGAAATGCATAAACATTTCTGTAGGCATATCCCCGATCTTTTCCCTGGTAAATTCTGCGTCCCACACCAACCAGTTCCTACCTCCGAAATCCAGCGCTACCTGTGCCAGGCAATCATCCATGGGAAGCACAAAACCATAGCGTTCAATACCTAATTTACTCCCCAGGGCCTTGTAAAAAGCTTCTCCAAGGGCTATGGCCGTATCTTCAATGGTGTGGTGCTCATCTACTTCCAGATCACCTTTTACCTGCAGGCTGAGATCAATCTGCCCATGACGGGCCAGCTGATCCAGCATATGGTCAAAAAAGGCCAGGCCTGTTGTGATATCCGCCTGTCCTGTTCCGTCAAGATTAAGGATAAGGTGGATATCAGTTTCATTGGTTTTGCGATGCACAACGGCTGTACGGTCTTTTAACTTCAGAAATTCATAGATCCTGTCCCAATCTGTGGTTTCCAGGGCGATACATTTGCGGATCTCCTCTTCCCCGGCTTGTATTTCGCCTGTCCCCAATTGGGTCTCGTTGTTGATGAATATGCCTTGTGCTCCGAGGTTTTTAGCCAGTTCAATATCGGTCAGCCGGTCTCCGATCACAAAGGAATTGGCCAGGTCATAGGGAGGTTGAAAATAGGACTGCAACAAAGCTGTTCCCGGTTTTCTGGTATCCGCATATTCATAGGGAAAGGTCTTGTCGATGTGGATCGCATTGAACTGAATCCCTTCCTGCTTAAGTGTTTTTACAATAAACTCCTGAACAGGCCAGAAGTCTGATTCCGGAAAGGCTTCCGTTCCCAGGCCATCCTGGTTGGTAACCATCACCAACTCGTAATCCAGTTCCCTTGCGATCTTACCCAGATAGGTAAATACACCTGGGTAAAAATCAATTTTTTCAAAAGCATCGATCTGTTCGTCTGCTGGTTCCCTGATCAGGGTGCCGTCACGATCGATAAACAGTACTTTAATTCTCTTTTCTTCTCGCATGCCTATAATTTCTTTAGCGTCTCTATCAGGGCTACATTCTCATCAGGGGTTCCCACTGTGAACCTTAAGGTGTTTTCGCACCTCGGCTGGGTTGAACGGTTGCGGACCACTATGCCCCGCGCTATCAATTCCCTGTACCTTTTTTGGGCATCGTCTATCCTGGCAAGGACAAAATTCGCGTCGGAGGGGAAAACCTCGATGACAAAGGGGATCTCTTTTAAGGCCGCCATCAGTTTCTCCCGCTCCTCTCGTATCTTGCTTACCTGTGCTTCATAAATTTCGGTATTGTGCAACTGCTCCAGCGCCTTCTGTTGGGTAAGGGCGTTTACGTTATATGGAGGTTTGATCTTATTAAGGACCTCCAGAATCTCAGGGGAAGCATAAGCAATCCCCAATCGGATCCCCGCCATTCCCATTGCCTTGGAAAAGGTCTGGGTAACCACAAGGTTGGGGTATTTTGGCAATTCCCTTATCCAGCTCTTCCCTTCTGTAAAATCGATATAGGCCTCGTCTACAACCACCAGGCCTGGAAATCCCTCAAGCAGTTCCTGAATTTGTGCTTCCTCAAAACTATTTCCGGTAGGATTGTTGGGAGAGCTAATGAATACCGCTTTGGTTTTGGGGGTTACCGCCCTAAGTATTCCCGTGATATCTAAGCTGAAATCATTTTGTAATAGTACTTCCCTGTTCTCTATGGCGTTAATATCGGCCAGGACTTTGTACATCCCATAGGTTGGTGGTGCTGTGATGATATTATCTATGTGGGGTTCACAGAATGCCCGGAATATCAGGTCCAAAACTTCATCGCTTCCATTTCCCAGCAATATCTTTTCTGGTGGCACCTCTTTATATTCCGCTAATTTCTCCTTAACCACCCTTTGCTGGGGGTCCGGATAACGGTTTAAACCATTGTCAAAGGGGTTTTCATTGGCATCCAGGAACACCATTTTAGTCCCACCTGCCGTGTATTCATCCCTGGCGGAGGAATAGGGTTTTAAGTGCTGTACATTTTCCCTGACCAAACGTTTTAGATCAAATTGCGATTGCATGCTTCCTTCTTCCTAAGATATAGTTCCCCTTTTCTTTTCAAGTGCCGCCAGTCTTACCATGACGGCATTCTTGTGTGCTTGCAGTCCCTCTGCTTCTGCCATGAGGGCCACTGTTTGCCCGATCTGCCGGATCCCTTTCTCCGAAATGCGCTGGTAGGTAATGCTTTTCGTAAAACTATCCAGGTTTACGCCACTGTATTGCCGGGCATAGCCATTGGTGGGAAGGGTGTGATTTGTACCTGAAGCGTAATCCCCTGCGCTTTCAGGCGTATAATTCCCCAGGAAAACCGAACCCGCATTGAGTACCTGCTCTGATACTTTTTCAGCCTCCTCGCAACTCAGTATTAAGTGCTCTGGCCCGTAGTAGTTAATCATAGAAATGGCAGTTTCCAATTTTGCTACGTAGACCAACTTGCTGTTATCCAAAGCTTTAAGTGCCACCTCCTTTCTCGGAAGCTCTTGCAACTGTTGTACAATCTCTTCCCGCACACGTGTAAGCATGTCCCTTGAAGTGGTGACGAGCACTACCTGACTGTCGGCCCCGTGTTCTGCCTGGCTCAACAAATCGGCCGCCACGAAGGCAGGTTCCGCAGAGCTATCGGCAACTACCATGACCTCACTGGGTCCGGCGGGCATATCAATGGCAACCCCATATTGAGTGGCCAGTTGTTTTGCAATGGTAACGTACTGATTCCCCGGGCCGAATATTTTGTACACCCTGGGTACAGATCCTGTTCCAAAGGTCATGGCCGCTATGGCCTGTATCCCACCCACCTTAAATACCTGCGTAACGCCACATAGGGAAGCCGCATAGAGGATCGCAGGATGTACCTTTCCCTCGTTGTTTGGGGGCGTACAAAGCACAATCTGTCTGCAGCCAGCGATCTTAGCAGGAACAGCCAACATTAGGATAGTGGAAAACAGGGGCGCCGTACCCCCCGGAATATACAGCCCCACTTTTTCTATAGGTTTCTTTTCCTGCCAGCACAGTACCCCGGGAGACGTTTCCACTTCGATCCTCTTCGTTTTCTGGGCTTCGTGAAACCTTTCGATATTGGATTTGGCATCCTGAATCGCTTTTTTTAATTCAGGGGTAAGAGCGCTATGGGCAGTACTTAACTCCTCCTGCGTACATGCGAGATCAGAAAGGGTTACCTTATCGAATTGCTGTGTATACTTTCTTAGGGCATCATCTCCGGTTTTGGCTACTTCGAGAAACACCGGTTTCACCTGCTCCTCGATCTCCCCGAATTCGGGTGTTGGCCTCTTAAAGAGGTCTTCCCACTGTTCTATATCAGGATTTATAGCGGTTTTCATAATACCATTTTTTCGATCGGACAAACGAGAATACCCTCTGCGCCTGCACGTTTTAACTCATCAATAACTTCCCAGAATTTATCCTTATTGATCACGGTATGGATGGAACTCCATCCCGCTTCTGCCAGGGGCAGTACCGTGGGGCTTCTCATACCGGGGAGGATTTGAATTATTGCATCAATTTTATCGTTGGGGGCGTTCATCAACACATAGCGCGATTGCCTCGCAGCCAAAACAGAACGGATACGAAACCTCAGGTCTTCAAGCTTTTCCTTTTCTTCGGCCCCTATCCTTGGGGAAACTGCCAGGACGGCTTCACTGGTCAGCATTACTTCCACCTCTTTCAGGTTGTTTTTGAAGAGCGTACTCCCACTGGAAACGATGTCACAAATGGCATCTGCTAGCCCAATATTGGGGGCGATTTCCACGGAACCATTGATAATGTGCAGCTCTGCTTCCACGCCGTGCCCAGACAGGTATTCGCGCACGGTATTGGGATAGGAGGAAGCAATTCTCTTGCCCTGCAGATCTTTAATGCCTTGGTATGTTGCCGATTTGGGCACTGCCAGAGAAACCCGGCATTTGGAAAAGCCCAGTTTTTCAACAATTTCTATTTCTTTCCCCTTTTCGATCAGCACGTTTTCCCCTATAATGGCGATATCCACAACCCCATCCCGCAAATACTGGGGGATATCCCCATTGCGCAGGTAGAAAACTTCCAGTGGGAAATTCCTGGCTTTGGCCTTTAACTGATCCCTGCCATTGTCTATCGAAATACCACAATCTTTCAGGATTTTTAAAGAGTCTTCATTGAGTCTCCCTGATTTTTGAATCGCTATTTTAATATTCCCCATTTCTTTTTCGTTCAATTGCTACGTTACAATAAAAAACCCGTTTGAGCACTCAAACGGGTTTTAATATGGTTGCAATACAACACTACCTTTCTACCTCGCCTGAGTGCAAGTATAAAAATGGTGATGCGTATTGATATTTTTCATAGGCCGTAAAATTAGAACTAATTTTTGTTCCTTCAAACTCTGAGACCTTAATTATTTCCCAAAATCAGTGGAAGGCCATCATCTCCTGAGCCTACCACGACCACCTTGGCATTAGGCGACTGGGATAATTTTAAAGTGGCCTCGATCCCCTTATCCTGCAAAATCTTGTCGGTCAAGGAGGCACTGAGGATACGGTTGGCATCTGCCTTACCCTGTGCTTCGATTCGTTGCCTTTCCGCTTCTTTCTCTGCGGTGACCAATCTGAATTCGTATTCCAGGGATTCCTGTTCCTGTTTCAATTTGCGCTCAATAGCGTCCTTAATCGTGGGCGGTAAGGTTACATCGCGCACCAGGACCTCGTCCAGGACGATATACTGCTCCTCCACAATTTTTTTAGTTTCCTCATAAATTTCTCGCTGTATGGCGTCCCGTTTGCTTGAATACAATTGTTCGGGGGTATAGCGACCTACGACACTTCTGGCCGCAGACCGGATCGTTGGCAACAGAATTCGTTGTAAATAGTTTTCACCAATCTTCTGATGCAGATTTCCAAGCTCGTCGTAATTGGGCATGTACCATGCTGAGGCATCCAGCTGGATATCCAGTCCGTTTGAGGAAAGCACCTTCATTTTTTCGAAGATCTCCTGTCTCCTCACTTCATAGATATATACCTTGTTCCAGGGCGCTACAAAGTGAAATCCTTCACCCATTGGTGGTTTATCTGTAACCACACCATCGCCAAGGGTTTTATACAAGACCCCAGCCTGTCCAGAGCCGATAACGATTGTAGATTTTGAGATCAATATGATCCCCAATATGATAATAAACACTGTAGGCAGTGCAATTTTAGGTAATTTGTCCATTTTAATATTAGTTTAAATGAGTCCGTTATATTTCCTGAGGAACCACTCGATTGTCAGTGACAGTGCAAGTGTGGCCAGCAGGAGTTTTAGATCGATCAAAGATACGACATTTTGCTCGCTTCTTTGACTTGGCAGATAAGCAGTATTAGTGGTAAGTTCAGCGATTAGGGTATCTAGTTGATCTGGAAAGTACAAGGCGCCCCCGGTCCTCCCGGCAAGACGGTCCAGCTTCCGGTAATCACTGCTAAGCAACTGTTTTTCAATATCGTAATCGAGTAAAGTGAAGGAACCGGAGCTTTGCAGGTTCTCACCGCCAACAGTAACCGTAAACTCGTATTCCCCTGGTTCGAGGTCGCTGAGGTCCACTTCGTAATACCGGTTCTTCAACAACAGGTTCCTCTCGAGCGAAGTGCCCTGCTCAACATCCTTAATGGTGATGGTTATTACTGCATTCTCCTCAAACTGAAAAGCCTGGTCAAAAAAGGAAACTCGCACCCTGGCATTTTCAATACGATCGATTATTTTTTCGTAATCCAGGCTGAGACGGGTTTTTGATCGGTTACCTGACAAATAGCGGATTATTTTTCCTATGAATTGATCAAAGGCATCAAAACTTTGATCATTCCTGTAGCTTTGCGCCCTCCATTTCCAGAGGTTCTCACCAAAAAGTAATGCTTCTCTTTTTACATCTTCCTGGACTATGGCCAGAAGAGGCTCGGATAAGTTTACACCTCGTATGCGTTGCTCGAGGATCACCTCATGGGGTTTGGCAATCAGGATTTCCCCCAGAGCACTTTCCAATGGCGGGAAGGTAGCAAAGTCTAACGGGCCCAAATCAAAGGCAGAAAATCCCGGATTTGCTACGGGCAATACTTCATCGCTCAGGCTGGTATACTCTTTTTCAAAGGTAGTTTGTGCAGTGTTAAGGAATCCCCATGCTGTCTGTGTGCCGGTAATGGTGAAACTGCTCGCACCACCCGCCTCAATATACCTAAAGACCTCCTGGAACTTGGCATTGGGTTGATAGACAATAAACAAATCGTACCGGGACCAGTCCTGTTCATTCCCCAAAGGTTTCAGAATGGTTACTGAACGCTGTTCGTTGGCTTCAATGGCTTTTTTCAATGCACCGATATCAGGGTGCAGGATATCCGTAACCAGGGCAACTTTTACCTGTTCGTCCAGAACCTCAATAGAAGTATTACGAACATTATTGGCCGTGTTACGCTCCCCGTCAAGAACGCCCAGTGAAATCTGAATCTTCTTGTTCCCAACACTGTTAGCCTCCAGCAAGGTGGTCAAGCGTTTGGTATTGTCCTGCGGGCTCAAGGTTAAAACTTCACTAAAAACCCTTCGGTTGTCCAGAAAGATGGTATATGGGGTCTGCACCCTCTTATTTCCCCGATAACTGATAAAGGTTTCCACAGGAAATTTATTCTTCAGGAAGGCATAGCGGTTAAGATTTACCTGCTCTATGCGTACATCCTCATATTGCGTGGTATCGCCTACGACAATGGGATAAACGGGGATTGAGTTCTCACTGCCAAAAAATTCATAGTCACTGCCATAGGTTTGATTTCCATCGGATATAAGAACGAGGACCGCCTCATCCTGATCATACAAACTGTTAATGTCGCGTAAAGCCTTTTGAATATCGGTGACAGTACCCGAAAATGAGAGGGAATCCAGCTGCTGTAACTGCCCGGAAAATTGATAGTCCCTCCTAATGAATCGGGTCTCAAGTGCAGGATCCCTCAAATTTTCCAAGACGTTTAGCACGGCTTCATCTGATGCGGTGTGCCTGAGGGAGAGGGAATTGTCTGTAGCGACAAGGAAGCTGCGTTTTTCCAAACGCAAGGTTTCTCGGCTAATACGGGGATTTATTAATAAAAGAAGCAGGGTGAATACCGTCAAAAATCGGAAAAAAGCCATTAAGAACCGGTATTTCCCCGGACTTTTGGCTCTGAAATAATATTGATAATACCCCACAGCTCCTGCAGCAAAGGCAGCTAAAATTAAAAGGAGTACCGTCTCAACTTGCATGAATACGTTTCACATTCAAAATAGGGGGCATAAATGCCCCATGGTTGCGGTTTCCTGGAATTTAAACGGTTGGTTGGAAGAAATGATCAGGTGAGCATTCCACCGTCTACCTGGAGCACCTGTCCGGTTACGTAACCGGATAGATCAGATCCCAAATACATAGCAGCTTCGGCGACATCATCCGTATTACCAACCCGTTTTAGCGGTATTTGTTCCGCCCATTGTTTTACGACTGCCGGATCAAGTTTGGCCGTCATTTCAGTTTCAATATATCCGGGTGCAATGGCATTACATCTCACTCCACGTGCACCGTACTCCAGGGCTACGGACTTTGTGAAACCAATTACACCTGCTTTGGAGGCGGCATAGTTGGCCTGACCGGCATTTCCTCTGATCCCCACAACTGAGCTTATATTGATAATAGAACCACTTCGCTGCCTCAACATATGGGGAAGGACCGCTTTCGTGGTATTGAAGCAGGATTTCAGGTTAATTCCGATAACTCTGTCCCAACTTTCTTCACTCATTCTCAATAAAAGCCCATCGTCTGTTATACCCGCATTGTTGATCAGTACATCTATCCTCCCGAAATGCTTGATCACATCGGCCACCATTTCATGTGTTGCATCATGGTCAGAAGCATCTACTCTGTATCCCTTACACTTTACGCCCCGAACGGTCAGTTCTTCTTCAAGCTCATGAGTTATATCCTTGCTTGAGATATAGGTAAACGCAATATCCGCTCCGGCTCGTTCGTAACGATAGGCGATTTCTTTTCCTATTCCTTTAGAAGCTCCGGTAATTAAAGCTGTTTTCCCTTTTAACAGGTCTGACGCTTGATTAAAATCCATGGACATAATTGTGGAAAATTTTGGTTCGTTTTTGTAAAATTAAAGATACTAATCCTGGTATTGTAATTACAACTTCCAAGAAATTAAAAAACCTCCCAGGTAATAGTGAGGTTTTTAACAGCTTATGTCAGGACTTCCTTTACTTTCTTTCCGATTTCAGCAGGAGAATCTACTACATGTATCCCGCATTCGCGCATGATCCGCTTCTTGGCCTGCGCAGTGTCATCTGTGCCTCCTACTATGGCTCCGGCATGTCCCATCGTGCGTCCTGCAGGGGCTGTCTCTCCGGCAATGAATCCAACAATGGGTTTGGAACTGCCATTTTCTTTGTACCAATACGCTGCATCGGCTTCCAGTTGCCCTCCAATCTCACCGATCATTACCACACATTCGGTTTCCGGATCTGCGATAAGAAGTTCTATGGCCTCCCTGGTAGTTGTGCCGATTATGGGGTCACCCCCTATACCGATGGCTGTAGTGATTCCTAAGCCCTGACGCACAACCTGATCGGCAGCTTCGTAAGTGAGCGTACCCGATTTGGAAACAATTCCCACCTTGCCTTTTTTGAACACAAACCCAGGCATGATGCCCACCTTGGCTTCTTCCGGGGTAATCACACCGGGGCAGTTGGGTCCTACCAGGGTACAATCCCGTTTTTTGATATAATCATAAACCTTGACCATATCTGCAACAGGAATGCCCTCAGTTATGGTAATGATCACTTTAATTCCGGAATCGGCGGCCTCCATAATAGCGTCCGCTGCAAAGGCCGGCGGCACAAAAACTATTGAGGTATCTGCTCCCACTTTCTCGACGGCTTCGGCCACTGTATTAAACACTGGCTTGCCAAGGTGTTCCTGCCCTCCTTTTCCGGGGGTCACACCTCCAACAACATTGGTACCGTATTCAATCATCTGTTCTGCATGGAAGGTGCCTTCACTTCCTGTAAAGCCCTGAACAATTATCTTGGAATCTTTGTTTACTAGTACGCTCATTTCCTTTTTTTAAAGCACAAAAATATGGGTTTGGCAAGAAATCCGAATAGGGATTCCCGATTATTTTTCCAGTTTATTCAAAATGTCCGGAATGCGTTTTACGTTAGCCAGTTGTTTGAGTTTTTCCCGGGCTTCCTCAACCGGACTTCCAAAATAGGTTTTCCCTCCGGGCAGGGATTTGGACACCCCTGTTTGGGCCAGCACTACGGCTTTTTCCCCAATGGTTGCTGCACTGGTTACCCCAACCTGGCCCCATAGGGTTACTTCGTTTTCTATGACAACGCAGCCTGCTACTCCTGTCTGGGAAGCAATGAGGCAGCGTTCTCCGATTACGGTATCATGCCCCACCTGAACCTGGTTATCCAGTTTAGTACCCTTCCGGATACGGGTATCCCCTGTAACGCCTTTGTCAATGGTACAAAGGGCTCCTATTTCCACATCGTCTTCAATAATGACCCGCCCGCCGGAGAACAACTTATCCAGTTTATCCTGCTTTTTCTGGAAATAAAAGGCGTCGGCCCCAAGTACAGTACCGGCATGAATAATCACATTGTCCCCAATAATACAATTGTCGTAAATGGCCACATTGGCATGAATGATACAATTATCCCCGATAACTACATTGTGGCCTATAAATACGTTAGGCTGTATCTGGGTATTCTTCCCGATGCTGGCAGAATCTGAAACAGGGACATGACTTTGGCGGAAAGGTTTAAATTTTTGAGTTAAGCGATTAAAATCCCGAAAGGGGTGCTCTGATACGAGTAAAGCTTTTCCTTCGGGACAGGCGACCTCCTTGTTGATGAGGATCACGGTAGCCTTTGAATTCAATGCCTTGTCATAATACTTCGGGTGGTCTACGAACACCAGGTCCCCCGGTTCCACCACATGGATTTCGTTCATGCCCAAAACAGGAAAATCGGGGTCACCTACATATTTTGCATCTATGATGCCTGCAATGCCTTCTAGTGTCTGAGGAGATGGAAATTTCATAGCAGCCTGTACTAGTCCTTAGCCCTCTCCATATACGTTCCCTTCTCTGTATCGATCTTGATGCGATCTCCTTCATTGATGAATAAAGGAACGTTTACACGTGCGCCGGTTTCCACCGTGGCAGGTTTGGTGGCATTGGTTGCCGTATTTCCTTTCACCCCGGGCTCGGTATGGGTAACCTCTAAAACCACACTTGCAGGCATATCCACGGAGAGGGGCATGCTATCTTCTGTATTGAACATGATGGTCACTATCTCTCCCTCTTTGAGTAATCCGGGCGCATCAAGTGCACTTTCCTGAAGGGCGATCTGATTGTAGTCGTCCGTGTTCATAAAGTGGTAGGTGGTGCCGTCTGCATAAAGGAACTGATATGATCGGGTTTCCACCCTGACATCCTCAATCTTGTGTCCGGCAGAAAAAGTATTGTCAATTACCTTCCCAGTAGTAACGCTCTTGAGTTTGGTTCGGACAAAAGCCGGGCCTTTACCTGGTTTTACATGGAGGAATTCCACGATTTTATAGATGTCGTTATTATAGCGGATACACAATCCTTTTCTAATGTCTGAAGTTGTTGCCATAAAATTAATTCGTACTAAAATACCCCTTCATAATGCCGCGTTGTGAGTCCCGGATGAATTGCAGGATTTCATCTCGCTCGGTCGTGGCCTCCATTTCGGCTTCAATAATCTGAACTGCCTGGGTATTGTTATAATTCTTCTGATATAAGATCCTGTAAATATTCTGGATTTCCCTGATTTTTTCAGTATTGAACCCCCTTCTTCTGAGCCCAATGGAATTGATACCCACATAAGACATGGGTTCCCGGGCGCCTTTGACATAGGGTGGTACATCTTTCCTTACCAGGGAGCCCCCGGTTACAAAAGCGTGTTGCCCGATGGATACGAACTGGTGGACAGCCACCATACCGGCGAGTACCACATTATCGCCTATCGTAACGTGCCCGGCCAGGGTAGAATTATTGGAAAAAATACAATTGTCCCCAACAATACAGTCGTGGGCGATGTGGCAGTAGGCCATTATAAGACAGTTGTT
>NZ_CEYNTP010000013.1:0-24525 GCF_982873095.1 Lentiprolixibacter sp.
AAGGATCAGAAAGAGAAAGCGTGGGCAAGAAGGCAACGAAGGCCCTACGTAATGCTGGAAAGGTCCCTTGCGTGATCTACGGGGGGGATAAACCACTACACTTTTCAGCGGATGAGATCGCATTCAAAGACTTAGTGTACACCTCCAAAGCCCACACCGTTGTGGTTGATTTTGAAGGGGGTGAAAAGATTAAAGCGGTTATGCAGGACATTCAGTTCCACCCCGTTACCGACCGGATACTGCATGTTGATTTTTACCAATTATTCCCAGACAAGGAGGTGACTATGGCTATTCCGGTCAGGCTCCATGGGAATTCTCCCGGGGTACGGAATGGGGGAAGACTGCTTTTCAGAAGGCGTAAGCTTACCATTAAAGCATTACCCGATAACCTGCCCGATTTCTTTGACGTGGATATATCCAAGTTGAAAATCGGAGATCATATATCGGTAGACACCCTTAAAAAAGATGGGTTTAGCATACTTCACCCTGATACCAGCGTTGTGGTACAGGTTAAAATGGCCCGTGCCGCTGTTGTGGTCGATGAGGAAGAAGAGGAAGAAGGAGTGGAAGGAGAAGTTGCTGAAGGTGCTGAAAGTGGTGAAGCTGTTGCCGCCGAAGGTGGTGAAGCTGCTGCAGAAAGCAACGAATAAGCAATACACCTTTTTATCAAAAGCATCCCGCAGGACACTACAGCCCGTGGGATGCTTTTGCATTTTTAAGGAGGATTTCTAAGGATGTTCACATTTATAAAACAACTACTTGGCAAAAGCAGCAGTGTTTTACAAGAAGCGGATGCTATGAAGAAGTTTATGATCGCCGGCCTGGGAAATATCGGGCCGGAATATGCAAATACCAGGCATAACGTAGGGTTCCAGATCCTGGATGCCCTTGCACAGCAACAGGAATTTTCCTTCGAAGCAGCCAAACTGGGAGCCATTGGAACATTCAAAATCAAAGGGCGAAGTGTCCTCTGCCTTAAGCCAGCTACTTTTATGAACCGAAGTGGTAAGGCGGTTAAATATTGGATGGAGAAAGAAAAAATCCCTATGGAAAACCTGCTCATTATTACGGATGATATCAACCTGCCGTTCGGGACCATCCGATTGAAGACCAAAGGCAGCGATGGCGGGCACAATGGCCTGAAAGACATTCAGAACATCCTGCAAACCACACAATACAACCGACTGAGATTTGGAGTAGGTGCTGATTTCAGCAAAGGACAACAGGTAGACTATGTATTGGGGGAATGGGGAAATGACGAAAAACAAGCCCTTACGGAGCGCTTTAATCGCATCCTTGAACTGATCCCATCCTTTGTACTCGCCGGGGTTAAGATCACCATGAATCAATTCAATGGCACCTAGACGCTTACAGGGCCCGGAAACTAAATGTTCCGGAATCAGAGGTATTTCCTTCCCGGTCGCGCGTAACTACCTTCCAGAAATATACCGTATTTGAATCTACGCTCACCTGTACAGCATTCAAGCTTACAGAGGGACTGGCCACAATTTGGGTTGGAGGATCCACCGTATCCAGATAAATCTCATATCCCGAAATGTCATTATCCACATCTGCACCAATCCACTGCAAAGTGACTTCATTATTAATATCCCGGATTACCGACGCTCCTGATTCAGGGGACACTATCTCTGCAGGAAAAGGTGCATAGGTGGTCTCAAAACCTGCGTTGTAAAATTGCCAGGTGTCACTACTAGCCGTGGCTCCTGTCTTGGTATTTCGGCTAACCACCCTCCAGCGGTGCAAAGCCCCTTTTTCAAGGGGTAACCTCGCGGAAAAGGCTGCTGTGGTAACGGTTTGGGACACGCCGGAATTAACATTGGTAACCTGCAATTCATAGGTGTCCGTGTTCTTTGCCTCCAACCATCGGAATTCCACCTGACTGCTAATATCATTGAGGTCGATTCCTGTAGTACATTCCGAATTTCGCTCTGGAAAAGACAATTGGGCCGCCTCCGGATCCTTTGGCGGGGAGTCCTTACCACACCCAAACAGCAAAAGAACTGCACAAATTACAGCTAGCTTCTTCATCGTTTGATCAATTTATGCATTTCATTTATTCCTTCCCCCTTCAATGTTATAAAGTACATCCCAGCAGGCCATAGACTCGCATCCAGCCGTATTTCCCGACCAGGATTCTCGTACCTATACTGTTCCCATAGCTTCCCCTGAAGATCAAAGATATACAGCTCGAGCGTTCTTCCCTGTCCGTCAAGGAGAATACTAAATTTATCCTGTGTGGGGTTGGGATATACCAGGGTGCGCTCCCAGTTAAAATAGGTGGCTTCAAATTCGCCCTGACAGGCCAGGTTGGTACTCACCTTAAGGGTATTCGGCCCCTTATCCAGTTCAAGGGTAACGTTGTTCTCCTCTGTCTGTGTCAGCAGCCCGTTCAATTCAATATTAAACAGGTTGGATCCCGATAAATTAAGGGTAAGTTGTGTGCCGTCAGCAGACAGCACGGCATTGACATCCAGCGGGTCCGGTTCGGTAATCACTGCCTCAAAACAGACGGTTTCATAGGTGATGCTGCCATCAGTGCCGCTGATACACAGCTCGTATGTACCGGCACCCAGATTGTCCAGGTTATATGTGGCAGTAAAATCCTGGCTAAGGTTGGTGCCAGGTCCCGTGACCTGAATGCTGTAATTCAGGGATTGAACGGGGACTACCTCAATCCGGCCATCATTATTGCCACGACAGGATTCACTGTCTATGGCCAGTCTGAAATTATCCGGAGCAAAACGATATACCGGGCAACCATCTGCATTTACCTCGGTGCCGGGAGGGGTCCCCAGGCACAGGTCATCCGTATCATCAAAAACACCATCATTGTCATCATCTGGCCTGAAATTCCCCTCAGCACAAATTTCCAGGGAAAATCCATTGATCAGTCCGCCATCAGCCGGCTCCGTATCTGCCACTTCCAGTGTCCAGGTGCCAAGGGTGCTTTCCCCAATAAAGGAGGCCAGGGAGCCTAATGGCTGAACCGTTCCAGAAATACCGGGGTTGGTTCCGCAGTTAAAGGCAGGACCATCATCATCGAAAACTGCATTGATATTCTGTGCAGAACCGCATGAATTTGCCGCCAGGATGACCGATGTCCCGGAAGGGGATATCAGTTTTATGATCAAATCAGATAAAAACGTATGTTCGATATCTAAAATTACGTTGACATCTGCTATGGGCAGGTCATTCAGAAGAGTGATCTGTGAGGTCACCGTTGGTGTACCCGTAGAAGATATGGACAAAGGCAAGCCTTCGGCACCCTGTGTCTGGCAGTCTAACTGCACCGTAGTAAAGCTAAAAGCAGGGGAAAAAGTGCCTTCCCCGCACGAGTTTTCCGGTTTAACCCTCCAGTAATAGGTGGTATTTTCCAATAGGGCCCTTGGGGTGAACTGGTTGGTAATAACACTCCCAACATCCACTATATTGTTGAAGGCCGCATCCGTAGCGAGCTCTATCTGGTATTTGGTATAGGTCTCATTCGCCTCCCATTGCAGCAAGGGCCTGAGGCCAACATCAGTGGCCGAATTAGCCGGACTTATAAGGGGTACATCGGCAAAGGAAGTATTGAATATCCCAAGTTCGATTGGGACAGCCTTAGTCAGGCTGCTGCCTGTTGCAATAATAGTAATGGGATAGTTGCCACTGGTCACTGCGGTAGTATTCGAAATCGTGACCGTTACCGGGGTGTCCCCGCTAGCAGTGGAAGGGCTGAACGCAACACCAAGGCCCGCAGGCAGGTCCGGTACTGAAAAGGTAACGGTTTCACTAAATCCGAGATAGGTTTCATATTCAAAGGGGATAAAGAGGTCATTCGGTTGACAAACCTCATAACGGAGCGCCTCAAAATCCATTACGATTTCAGAGGCAGTGATCGTAAAATCAGTGCTGTTAACAGCAAAAAAGATGTTATTGGAGGCCTTTACCATAAACCGGCCGGTATCTGTAACGTCTCCTGGCAACAATACCTCCTGCGACCCATCATTGGGTACATCGTCTGCCAGGAGGATGGGAAAACTATCCCCGCCGTCAAGTGACAGGTATATGTCAACCAATTGCGCTCTGATGGGGACTTCGTTGGTACCGGCTACATCCCAGGTCACGGTTTGAACAGTTCCCGCAGTAAAACTTTGTGCGTTTTGTTGAGAAGTCACTACAAACGGGCCGGCATTGTTCACGACCTCAACTTTCATGACCTCAGACGAAACCTGCCCGCCACCGAGGGCGTTATCACGCACCGTCAGGGCAAAATTCATTTCGCGCTCTATACTGGATACAGTCTCCCAGGCTGAATTGATCGCCGGATTGGTTTGGGTAAGGTTGCCCTGCACTACCTCAGACAACCGTGGAAAATAACGGGAAGGTTCTGCTGTTGGGGGTAAAGACCGGAAATTAGCCCCACTGGGATTCTCTGGCCCAAAGGTTTCAGTGGTCACAATACCGTCATCGATCTGTTCCCAGGTGTAGGTCAGGATATCCGTGGTATCAGGGTCCGTGGCTGAGCCCGTTAGGACAAATGCCGTGGATTTGGGTATCCGGTAATCCGCCAGATTTTGTATCGCCGGAGGATTATTGCTCAGGGGTAAGGAGGTGGCACAACTGGTATTGATAAGATATTCCGCTATCTGGAAAATACTGATATAATGGAAATACGCATCGCTGAAGGGAGCTACATTGTTTCCCTGAACAATACCCGCGTAGCCCATAATAGTGGTTCCGCTGGCAGGTTCTACCTGTACCTGGGTACCTTCGGATTCAAACGACCAGGTATGGTTGGCACCAAACTGGTGCCCGAGTTCGTGGGCTACATAATCAATGTCAAAACGATCGCCTTGCGGATCCAATGCAGCCGAATACGCACTCCCTTTCTGATTGTCCTGACATACCGATCCGATAAAACCCGCATTACCCCCATTGTTGTCCTCGTGGAACAAATGTCCCACATCGTAATTCAGAGATCCAATAGTGCTGGTAAGGGTGTTCTGGACCTCCGTATTCAGGTTTCCACCATAGGGATCGGTCTCGGGATCGGTAAAAATCACCAGATCATTGTTGGCCACCAATTCCAGGGTCACGGCCAGATCCGTTTCAAATACCTGATTAACACGGGTAAGTGTGGCATTTATGGCGGCCAGGGCATCTTCCACCGTACCCCCGTGATAAGTAGTGTACTCACCGGTAGCAGAGACCGCAATACGGTACTTACGGAGGGTTTGATCGTCAAACAACGCAAATGATGGTAGCAATTCAGAGACTTCACGTGCTTGGGTCATACATATGAAATCCTTATCCCGGGCAGAAAGGTCTTCCCGGGTATATACTGCATATATGGGCTTTTCCGGGCTTACCTTCTCAATGAAGGTGTGCTGCCTATCCGCGGAGGAAACCATCATGCTTTGAAGGCCCTTATGGGAATAACTAAACCTGATCTTCTGGGCTGTTGTTCCGGTGTAAACGACCGGATACCAGGATACCTGGCAGCAAGACCCGGGGCAAAAACAGGGGTCTCCCGAACCCTGAAACGCATTATACGTCCATCCTTATCTGGAAAGGAAAGGGTTTTTTCGCTAAGACCACTGGTGCTGATCCCCTGTAAATCCGCACTAAAAGCAGATTCTTCAAGGGAATATAAGTTCAATCGCTCCCCTCCCTCGCTTACCAGATAATTTTCCGGAACCGCCTCCCCAGGCGTAGCAGGTTTCCAATATTCTATTTGAGACCAGGCGCAAAAGGAGAAAAAGAATATGGGAATTGATAAAACAACACGTAATTTTGCTATCATCAAGGGGAATTTAGCGCGTTAAAAATAAGCCTTTTTATTATTTTAACTCTGTGATTACAGTCCAAAGCATTTCCAAGTACGACAAACTGCAAAACACGGTCATAACCATTGGTACCTTTGACGGAGTGCACATCGGGCATCGCAAGATATTAGAACGCCTCATAAATAGTGCCAAAACCTCGGGCCTGAGGGCAACTGTGCTGACGTTCTTTCCTCATCCGAGAATGGTCCTGCAGAAGGATGCCGGCCTGAAGTTGCTGAATACCGTAGAGGAAAAAGCAGCCATTATGGAGGCCATCGGGCTCGATTGCCTTATTGTACACCCCTTTACCAAAGCATTTTCGCGCCTGACGGCAACCGATTTTGTAAGGGATATCCTGGTAAACGAATTAAGGGCCAAAAAGATCATCATAGGGTACGACCACAGGTTTGGGCGAAACAGAAATGCCAACATACAGGACCTGATCGCTTTCGGAAATACCCTGGATTTTGAGGTAGAAGAAATCCCTGCCCAGGAAATTGATGAAGTCTCTGTCAGCTCTACCAAAATCAGAAAGGCTCTGGAGTCTGGTGATATCCCAACAGCCAACCGCTATCTCGGTTATCCCTACATGCTTACAGGTACAATTAAAAGGGGGAAAGGGCTGGGGAGAAAACTCTCCTTTCCCACTGCTAACCTCCATATTGCGGAAGACTACAAACTAATCCCGAAGAACGGTGTATATGTAATTCAGAGTAATCTAAACGGGGCGCCCGTCAACGGGATGATGAACATCGGGGTTAACCCCACGGTAGATGGTTCCAAAAGGAGTATTGAAATCCATTTCTTCGATTTCCAGGACAACCTGTATGGTAAAAAACTGCAAATTGAGATCCTGCACCGGCTACGGGATGAAAAACGGTTTGATTCCGTGGAGGACCTCCGCAAACAGCTGGAAAAAGACAAGAAAAATGCCCTTGCGATAATCTCCTGATCCATGCTCAACAGATTACTCTTCACAAAAATGGACAACAGCCCGTTGGTCCTTTTTCGTATATTCTTTGGCCTATTGATTAGTTTCGAATGCTATGGGGCCATTATCACCGGATGGGCATTGGAAAATCTCATAGCTCCTAGGTTTACCTTTACATTCATCGGCTTCGAATGGCTGAGGCATCTGCTTGGCCCTGCTATGTTTATGTACTTCCTTCTCATGGGAACCCTGGGGATACTAATTGCCCTGGGGTATCGCTATCGCCTGAGCATGATCACCTTTACCCTATTGTGGACGGGGGCCTATCTGATGCAAAAGACCTCTTACAACAACCATTATTACCTGCTTATCCTGATATCAGCGATCATGTCCTTATTGCCTGCCCACAGAAGTGTATCCGTAGATGCTGAAACCTCTCCCGGTCTCAGGAAGGAATGGATGTATAGCTATGTAAAATGGATCATTGTGCTCCAGCTGTTCATCGTCTATACCTATGCTTCGGTGGCTAAATGGTATGGGGACTGGCTTGATTTCAGTGTTATCAAAATCCTTATGGAAAGCAAGAGCGATTATTTCCTCATCGGAGATATTTTGCAGCTCCCCGCTATGCATAAGTTTATTGGTATTGCAGGCATCTTATTTGATCTCTTTATCGTTCCCGCCCTCCTTTGGAAACCTACCCGTAACCTGGCTTTTGCCTGCTCCTTGTTTTTCCACCTCTTCAACTCAGTAGTTTTTCAGATCGGGATCTTCCCCTATTTATCGTTGGCATTTATCGTCTTTTTTTACGAGCCTAAAACCCTGCAACGTATCTTCCTGAGAAAGAAAACGCCTTACGAAGGCAAGGAAGTCATGCTTCCTTCCTACCGCAAACCCCTGTTATGGATGGGATCCGTTTATTTTATCATTCAGATCCTGCTCCCGTTAAGACACCATGTGATTCCGGGGGATGTCCTCTGGACGGAAGAAGGTCACCGACTGAGCTGGAGGATGATGCTCCGGGTACGTTATGGTGCTGTCACCTTCAGAGTGGTAGACAATCAGAGCGGGGAAAACCTGCCTGTGGACCTCAGTGATTATCTTTCACGCAAACAAAGAAGGCGTGTGGCGGCCTACCCGGATTTTATCTGGCAATTCGCACAATACCTCAAAGATATTCATGCAGAAAACGGAAGGGATGTGGCCGTCTATGCAGACACACAGGTCCGGGTTAACGATCATCCGGCCGCCCCGCTCATCGATCCTAAGGTAGACCTGACCCTTGTGGAATGGAGCCACTGGAAACACCATTCCTGGATACTGCCTCCTCCCTGGGAAGCTCAGGTTCAGAAGAAATAAGGTAAGCTCGGTTTTTATTTAAGATCGTCCTTTGTACGCTTTCGAATAAACCCTATTAATCCTAACTTTGCATCCTTAAAGTAAGTTATATGCTTCAATTGCACCTCCTTAGAGAACAGGCCGACCGCGTATGCAAAGCGCTCGAAAAGCGCAATATCGATGCCCGTACGCTGGTCAACCAGGCCCTCGAACGTGATGAAAAAAGACGCGCCCTGCAAACCCAACTGGATACTACCCTTGCAGCCTCCAACAAACTATCTAAGGAAATAGGCATCCTCTTTAAAAACAAACAGGTAGAGGAAGCTAATGCCATGAAAGAAAAAACCTCAGCATTGAAGGAGGAAGCCAAAGCGCTGGGGGAAAAACTGAATGCAGCTGCCAGTGAACTTCAGGAAGCATTATACCTCATTCCCAATGTTCCCCACGAACTTGTACCGGCAGGAAGTAATGAGGAAGACAATGAAGAAGTATTCCGCGAAGGGGAGGTCCCAACTTTAGGGGACTTCGCACTGCCCCACTGGGAATTGGCCCAAAAGTACGATATCATTGATTTTGAACTGGGCGTAAAAATTACCGGGGCCGGATTCCCTGTTTACAAGGGAAAAGGTGCCAAACTACAGCGCGCGCTGATCCAGTATTTCCTGGACAGGAACACCGCTGCTGGATACACCGAGATGCAGGTACCCCATCTGGTAAATGAAGCTTCCGGTTTCGGGACCGGACAATTGCCGGATAAGGAAGGAATGATGTACCACGTGGGGGCAGATAACCTCTATTTGATCCCTACAGCAGAAGTTCCGGTTACCAATATGTTGCGCGATGTGATCCTTGAACAGGATGCACTCCCCATTGCCTACACCGGTTATACTCCTTGTTTCAGGCGAGAAGCTGGGAGCTATGGTGCGCACGTTCGGGGGCTAAACCGCCTCCATCAGTTTGATAAGGTGGAAATAGTAAGGGTGGAACATCCCACCCAGTCCTATACCGCCCTGGACCAAATGGTGGAACACGTGAAGACCCTGTTGAAGGAATTGCAGCTCCCCTACCGCATTTTAAGGCTTTGCGGTGGCGACCTTGGGTTCACTTCTGCGCTGACCTATGACTTCGAGGTGTATTCCACAGCACAGCAGCGCTGGCTGGAAATCAGTTCTGTTTCCAATTTTGAAACCTTCCAGGCCAACCGACTGAAACTGCGGTACAGGGATGACAACAAGAAAACCCAGCTCGCCCATACCCTTAACGGCAGTGCCCTTGCCCTGCCCCGCGTGCTGGCCGGGATCCTGGAAAACTATCAGGAAAAAGACCATGTCCGTATCCCGGAAGTCCTCGTTCCCTATACGGGATTCGACCGGATTGACTAGCCGCCGTAGCATGCAGGGCTGTTACCACGGTCCATCACCTGCATTAACCCAAAGCCGTCTTTGGTTCTCCTTTACAACAGGTAAACCACATCTGTGTTATCTTTGTGAAAAAGAGCTGATGAAACGAGTTTGCCTGGCACTACTTTTACTTCTTTGGGGAATCCCCGTCCTGGGACAGGCGGATTTCCTGGCCACGCAATACCTGAATGACGGGGAATACGAAAAAGCCCTTGTGTTCTATGAACGACTCGTCAAGGAGAACCCCACCCGGCCCGACTATGTGGAGGGCTTGCTTTCTTGCTACCAACAACTGGAAAGATATGGGGACGCCGAACAGCTTCTACTCGAAAGGATTGAACGTCGGAGGGCATCACCTACCATGTATATAGAACTGGGCTATAATTATCGTTTACAGGAATTCCCCGAAAAAGCAAAAGAAGCCTATGAAAAAGCGCTGACCTTTATTGAAACCCACCCCAACTACGGCTACATGATCGGAGTTAGATTTGAGCGCTATGCCCTTCTGGATTATGCTCTCAGGGCCTACTCGCGGGCCATGGCCCTTAATCCTCAGCTGGACTATAATTACCAGATGGCCCGGATTTACGGGGAACAGGGGAATATTGAAAAAATGTATCAGGCTTTTCTGGAACTCCTGCTAAAAGGGAAGGCTTCTAAGGCCAATATCCTGCGAAATATCGATAATTTCATTTCTGAAAATCCAAGGGATGCCAACAATTTGGCGCTTAAAAAAATTCTGCTCCAGAATGCACAAGCCAATCCGGACTTATTATGGAATGAACTACTGAGCTGGTTATTCGTGCAGCAACGCCAGTTTAACCTGGCCTTCATTCAGGAAAAGGCCATAGTCAAAAGGGCTGTTGAAAATGACCTTCAGCGCATGGAAAGCCTTGGAAAAATTGCCCTGGATGAAGGGGCCGCAGATCAGGCAATTCCCATTTTTGAGTTCATTGAAAAGAACAGTTTTAATCCGGTTACCCAACTCAATGCACGGTTAAACCTTATAGATATCGCCCTGCAAGAAGCAAATGAAAAAGAGCTGTCTGCCATTCAGGAGGAGTACAAGAAACTTGTGGACGACTACGGGTACCGTGCAGAGACCCTTCAATTACAGATCGCCTACGCCAACTTCCTCACCTTCCGCCGCGACCTGCCAGAAGAAGCGGTGAAAGTTCTAAAGCAATCGCTTAGCTTGCCACTGCCGAAGTATACAGAGGCCTATGTGAAAATTGCCCTGGGAGATATTTTGGTGTACGGGCAGAAATTCAATGAAGCCCTGATCAACTTTTCCCAGATCCAGAAGAAGCTGAAGAATGATCCTCTGGGTCAGGAGGCCCGTTTCCGTGTAGCGCAGACCAGTTTTTACAAAGGGGATTTTGATTGGGCCCTTACACAATTGAAGGTCCTTCGGAGTTCCACCTCACAGCTAATTGCCAACGATGCCATGCAGTTGAGCCTTCTTATCTCGGACAACACCTTGTCTGATTCTACACAAACCGCCCTTAAAAAGTATGCCCGGGCCGATTTCCTTGCCTACCAGAACAAGACCAGATCGGCCATAGCAGCCCTTCAGGATATTCTCGATAACCACAGGGGTGAAAAGATCGAGGATGAAGCCCTGTTAAAACAGGGTCAGCTTCTGGAAGAACTTGGCGAATATGACGCGGCCCGCCTTAACTATCTCAAAGTAATCGAATTCTTTGGGCAGGATATCCTGGCAGACGATGCCCATTTCGCTATTGCTGAAATTTTCCGCAATCAACTCAACCAGCCCGAGAAGGCGAAATACCACTATGAGCAAATCATTTACAACTATCAGGACAGTTATTATTTCCCACAGGCCAGAAGGAATTTCAGGATGTTGAGAGGAGATGTTGTAAATTGACCCCTCCAGCCCAGCAGTACTAAAGAGCTATAATAATCACCCCTGCCAAAGGCAATCAATACCCAAGCAATGATTATTTACAACGTAACCATAAATATAGACGAAGGCATACAGGAATCCTGGTTGCTCTGGATGAAAACGGTTCATATTCCGGACATGCTGGCCACGGGTAAGTTTACCGAAGCAAAAATGAGCCGGGTTTTAGTCGAAGAGGAAATGGGAGGCATAACCTACTCGGTCCAATACACTGCCAATAACAAAGAAATTCTTCAACGGTACTACGAAGAGGATGCAGATCGCCTAAGAAAGGAAGCCTACGATAAATTTGGGCAACACTTTGTAGCTTTTCGCACGGAACTCGAGGTACTGGACATACGGAACAGTGAAGTAAGAACAGCCACAGAACATCTCTTTGTATATGGAACATTACTGGAACCCGAGGTAAGACAAATGGTTTTTACCCGCAATTTGGTAGGTCAGGAAGATGTACTAACGGGTTACCGCATCCACAAAAATAAAGTTGCCGGGCTATATCCTTCAGTCGAGGCCACCCACCGTAAAGAAGACCAGGTAAACGGACAGGTGATCGTGGTAAGTCCGGGTGACCTGGACAGGGCAGACCAGTATGAAGGGGAGGCCTACACGCGAATCCGAGCAAAGCTGGCTTCCGGCACAGAAGCCTGGGTCTATCTGGAAAAACCCGTTGAGAAAAACAGAAACTCTTGAGAGGACAACACCACAAATCCTCCGGTAAGGGCAGGAAAAAAAAACGCCATTCAGCGGAAGCAGAAGGGGTACGTGCGAAAAAGCATCTGGGACAACATTTCCTTAAGGACGAGCAAATTGCCCAGAAAATTGCAGACACCCTATCCCTCGAATCCTGCAAAAATGTACTGGAAATTGGTCCGGGTACCGGAGTACTCACCAAATTCCTGCTGCTGCGCGACATACGATTGGCAGTCATGGAGATCGACACGGAATCTGTGGCATTTCTACACGCTGAATTTCCCAAACTACATCCGGAACTTGCCCCTCACTTAAGGAAACTGAAGATTTTGGAATCCGATTTTCTGAAAGCAGATCTGGACACCTTGTTTCAGGGGCAGTCTTTTGCCATTACCGGGAACTTCCCATATAATATTTCCACCCAGATCGTCTTCAAAGTGTTGGAGAACAGACATAGGATCCCTGAGTTTTCCGGGATGTTCCAGAAAGAAGTGGCCAAACGTATCTGCGAAAAAAAGGGGAGTAAAACCTACGGCATCCTCTCGGTACTTACCCAGGCCTTTTATGAGACTGCCTATTTATTTACCGTCCATCCCCAGGTCTTTGACCCCCCGCCAAAAGTACAATCAGGGGTGATCCACCTTAAGCGCAGGGACCCCTTTACCCTGGACTGCAACGAGGCCTTTTTCTTTAAGGTGGTAAAAACGGCCTTTAACCACAGGAGAAAGACCCTCCGCAATAGTTTAAAAGGCTTTAACTTATCTGATAATCTAAAAGAAGATACTATCTTTGATCAGCGCCCGGAACAACTGGATGTTTCCGATTTTGTTGCACTTACCAGGAAGATAGAAAATGATACCATTTAAGCTCACAGATGAATTGCTGGCTGAAATTGAACAGCTGGTCGATGAGCAGAAAGACTCACAGCTCTTGTCCATTCTGGATGATGTGCATTACGCGGATGTCGCGGAAATCGCCAACGAACTTAATGAAGAGCAGGCCACCTACCTGATCAAACTCCTGGACAGCGACAAGACCTCGGATGTGCTTACGGAACTCGACGAAGATGTTCGGGAAGCCATCCTTAACAACCTTTCTTCCAGAGAAATTGCTGAAGAACTCGTTGAACTGGATACGGATGATGCGGCTGATATTATAGGAGAACTGCCCAAGGAAATCGTTCAGGAGGTAATATCGGAAATAGAGGACCGCGAACATGCCGAGGCCATTGTTGACCTGTTGCGGTATGATGAAGATTCTGCGGGTGGACTTATGGCCAAAGAACTGGTCAAAGTAAACGAAAACTGGAGCGTACTCACATGTGTCAGAGAAATGCGGGCACAGGCAGAAAATGTGACCAGGGTGCATTCCATCTATGTAGTGGACGACGACGACATCCTTAAGGGCAGGCTTTCCCTTAAAGACCTCCTCACCACTTCTACCACGGCACCCATAAAGGATGTATATATCCCCAAGGTAGATTCTGTGAATGTCAATGAAGATCCCGAAGAAGTTGCCCGCATCATGTCTAAATACGACCTGGAAGCCATTCCTGTAGTGGACGAGATCGGACGCCTTGTAGGGCGGATTACCATTGACGACATTGTTGATGTTATCCGGGAGGAAGCGGAAAAAGACTACCAGCTCGCAGCAGGTATTTCACAGGATGTGGAAGCGGATGACAGCATCTGGGACCTCACAAGGGCACGTTTGCCCTGGTTGTTTTTGGGCCTTATTGGCGGGGTAGGCGCTGCTGCCATTATGGGTGGATTTGAAGCCATGATCAGTCGGCATGCCATCCTGTTCTTCTTCACCCCCCTTATCGCCGCCATGGCCGGAAATGTTGGGGTGCAATCCAGTGCGATTATCGTCCAGGGACTGGCCAACGACGACCTAAAGGGAAGTGTTTCGAACCGACTTATAAAAGAACTCCTTCTGGCTACGCTAAACGGACTTATCCTTTCTGTGGTCCTGCTGGCCTTCACCTGGTTTTGGAAAGGGAATTTCCCAACTGCCCTGGCCATTTCCATTTCACTTATTGTGGTCATTATCGTAGCAGGGATCATTGGAACGTTTATCCCTTTGTTCCTTCACAAAAGAGGCATAGACCCGGCCATAGCCACCGGTCCGTTCATTACTACCAGCAATGATATTTTCGGGATACTGATCTACTTCTGGATTGCCCGGCTTGTACTTGGGATCTGATCTCCTTTTTCAAAAAATACCTACCTTGTCCCGAACGCCCTTTAGCACGGATTAGTTCAGAAATATGAAGGTGAAAGTAGCTGTCATTCAGGAAAGCCCTGTATTCTTTAATAAGGAAGCCACCCTAAATAAAGTAGCTGCCCTCGCAGAGGCCTACGCGAAAAAAGGTTGTCAGCTCCTGGTGTTTCCGGAATCTTTCGTCCCTGGCTACCCCCGGGGATTTACCTTTGGGGCCACTGTGGGCAACAGGACAGAGGAAGGCAGGGCCCTATATGCACAATACCATGAAAATAGCATTGCCCTGGAAGGGAACGACCTGGAAGTGCTGGAAAAAATCGCAAGGGATAACCAGGTCTACCTGATACTCGGGATAACTGAAAAAGCCAGTGACCACGGTAGTCTATTCTGTTCCATGCTTTACCTTTCCCCAACAACCGGTTTATTAGGGGTACACAGGAAGATTAAACCCACAGGGACAGAACGCATTATCTGGGCCGAGGGAGATGCCTCCTCCCTGGTTACTTTTGACACCCCTCTGGGAAGGCTGGGCGGACTCATTTGCTGGGAAAATTATATGCCCCTGGCCAGGATCTCCATGTACAGCAAAGGGGTGCAGATCTATATCGCTCCCACTGCAGACTCAAGGGAAGGATGGACCGCTACCCTGCAACATATCGCCCTTGAAGGCCGTTGTTTTGTGCTGGGATGTAACCAGTATTTTGAGAAATCCATGTACCCTGAAGAGTACCTGCCCTTTGTTCAGGCAGAAAGGGAAATAATTTGCCGTGGTGGGAGCATGATCGTATCCCCGATGGGTGAAGTTCTGCAAGGCCCATTATGGGACGAGCCCGGTATTTTGACCGCTACCCTTGACCTGGAGGAAATCACCAAAAGTAAGCTCGACTTTGATCCCAACGGCCATTATACCCGGAACGACTTGTTTGAATATAGAGCAAAGGGGCAACCCGAAACCCGAAAAGAATGAACGCAACTGCCATAAACCTTAAGGAAAAACTATCAAAATTCAATACACAATGGCATCCGCACCGGATAGCAGAGGTGGACGATATGCAGGTAATCCTCGCAAAGATCTCAGGAGAATTTGTGTGGCATCAGCACCCCGAAGAGGATGAACTTTTTTTTGTACTTAAAGGAACCCTGCACATGCAATTCCGGGACCGCACTGAACTGGTACGGGAAGGGGAATTGATTGTGGTGCCCAAAGGGGTGGAACACTGCCCCGCCTCACCTCCGGGTGAAGAAGTGCAGCTGATGTTATTTGAGAAGAAATCCACCCAACATACCGGAACGGTGCAGCATGAAAAAACCAAAACCCATTACCCTGACATTTGATGAAAGTAATTCACCTGGACACTAATCACCCACTACTTTGGGAAGGGCTCGAAAAACTGGGGTTTCAGAATGAAACCGATTTCCAATCCGGCAAAGAGGAACTAGGGCATCGTATTCATGAATACGACGGGATAATTATCCGAAGCAGGATCAGTCTGGACAAGGCATTCCTGGAACGTGCCACCCGCTTAAAGTTTATTGGTCGCGTTGGGGCAGGATTGGAGAATATCGATATCGAATATGCACAGGAACGGGATATTTTTCTGGCAGCAGCTCCGGAAGGGAACCGGAATGCTGTGGGAGAACATACTTTAGGGATGATCCTATCCTTATTCAACAAACTAAACAAAGCCCACCGGGAAGTACAAAACGGCATATGGGACCGTGAGGGGAACCGGGGGGAAGAACTGGATGGTAAAACCGTTGGGATTGTGGGCTATGGGAACATGGGGAAAGCTTTTGCAAGGAAATTGGCTGGTTTTGATACCGAAGTAATTTGCTACGATATTCTTGGGGGTGTGGGTGACCAGTATGCCAGACAAGTAGGGATCATGGAACTCCAGCAGCGGACCGATGTCCTCAGCCTGCACGTACCCCAGACCCCGCTCACCGTAAATATGGTCAACACTGAATACATCAACCAGTTTCACAAACCCTTCTGGTTGCTGAATACGGCCAGGGGGAAATGTGTTAAGACCGATGACCTCGTGATTGCCCTTAAATCCGGCAAGATCCTGGGGGCCGGACTGGACGTGCTGGAATATGAAAAGGCCTCCTTTGAGAGCTTGTTCTCTAAAGGAGAACTCCCAGAAGCTTTTCAATATCTCATAAAGGCTGAAAATGTGCTCCTATCGCCCCATGTGGCAGGATGGAGCAAGGAAAGCAAGGTGAAACTGGCACAAACCATTCTCGATAAGATCAGCTCCAGATTTTCTTAACTTTAAGATATGAGAAAAACCGTGGGCATCTTTGGGTTGCTTGCTCTGGCCTTGCTTCTGTTGTTCAAGCTCAGTCAGTATGCCGTTTTTCGTGGGGATTTGAAAAATGAATGGGTAATTGCCGCAGTAGCTGTTGTGTTTTTCTTTATTGGTATTTACCTCAATAAGAAAAGCCTTTCTAAAAGGGAAAGCACCTCCGGGGAAATCGATAGCTCCAAAATATCAGACCTTGGGCTAAGCAAGCGCGAATACGAGGTGCTAAAGGAAATATCCAAAGGCCTGTCTAACAAAGAAATTGCTGATCAACTTTGTGTATCGGAAAGCACCGTAAAAAGCCATGTTTCCAATCTTTTGGTAAAGCTCGACGCGAAGCGAAGAACCCAGGCCATTCAGATCGCCAAGGAGATGAATATTCTCTGACAGTGTGAAAATGGTACTTAGGTAGGAGCAAATTCGTACTTTAGTATGACTCCTGCTCATTGATTATCAGGTAGTTTTGATCTTGAATCCTTTAAAAGATAATCAACATGAAAAGAACAGCATTCAAATTCGGAAGCTACGGGCTTGTCCTGGCCTTTGTCATCTTTCTCGCAGCCCTGTACTTTGGTAAGGGGCTATCCTATGGTACGCAGGAAGTCCTTGGCTACCTCTCTATTATTATCTCCCTGAGCTTTGTATTTTTTGGAATAAAGCATTTCCGTGACCGGGAAAACAACGGACAGGTGAGGTTTGGCAAAGCAGTACTTATAGGGGTGCTGATCTCCCTGATAACCGCTTTAGGGTTTGCCATTGCAGATTATATCTATACCACAGCTATCAATCCTGAATTTTTTGAGGAATACAGGACAGCCATGCAGGCCAGGGGCTATGAAGGAGAAATTCCTGAATTTACAAGTACCTCGGCGGCAGCTATCATGTTTTCGACCGTAGCCCTCATCGGCTTTATAATTTCCCTGATTTCAGCATTGATCCTCCAAAAAAAATAAGCAGATATGATCTCAAAAGCACAAAGCCCGGAAGCTTACATTCAGGAATTAACCCCTGATCGAAAAGATGTCATTGGGAAACTACGGCAAGTTATCCTGGACAATTTGCCAGATGGATTTGAGGAAACCATGAATTACGGGATGATAGGTTATGTGGTGCCGCATTCCCGCTACCCGGCAGGATACCATTGTACTCCGGAACTGCCGCTCCCCTTTATGAGTTTGGCCTCGCAGAAGAACCACATTGGCTTTTATCATATGGGGATTTACGCCGACCCTGAGCTAATGGAATGGTTCACCTCAGAATATCCGAAATACAGCAGCCGCAAGTTGGATATGGGAAAAAGCTGTATTCGGTTTAAAAACATGAAGGATATCCCTTACAAGCTCATAGGAGAACTGGTGGGGAAAGTAAAGGTAGCCGATTGGATAGCACAGTATGAGAAGAATATAAAGAGATAAGCATGGAAAAACGCGTAACTGGCCTGGGGGGGTTCTTTTTTAAGAGCAAGGATCCGGATAAGATAAAAGCATGGTACAGAAAACATTTGGGCCTCAATACAGATCAATACGGTTGCACCTTCTGGTGGAAAGATGCGGAAGGAGAAGACTGCTCTACCCAGTGGAGTCCTTTCAAGGAGGACACTACCTACTTTACCCCCAGTGACAAACCCTTTATGATGAATTTCCGGGTGGAAAACCTGGAGGAACTACTGAAAGTACTCAGAGAAGAAGGTATTACCGTGGTTGGGAAAATGGAAGAATACGAATACGGAAAATTTGGATGGATCATGGATCCTGATGGAAATAAGATCGAACTTTGGGAGCCAGTAGACAGTGCATTTCTATAAAAGCTGTTGTCTTACCTCCCCCAAACCTCGCTCCTTTTACTGCAGAAAATTATTTGTTACATTTAGGGAACTATAACCAACATAAAAAAACCATGTCTGACGAAAAAAAAGATTTAGGGGATAAGGCCAAAGAAACCTTTGAAGAAGCCAAAGAAGCGGCTAAAGAAACTGCTGAAGAAGCCAAGGAAAAAGCCGGCGATTTCGCTGATGAAGCCAAGAAAACCGCAAAGGAATTCAAGGAGGGATTAAAAGACGCAGGAGGCGATAACAAGAAAATCCTGGCGGGTATCCTGGCCATTATCCTGGGCTCCCTGGGGATACACAAATTTGTCCTGGGGTATCAAAAGGAAGGGATCATCCTCCTTGTACTTACCTTGATTGGCTTTGTGCTGAGTTGTGTGGGAATTGGGGTATTTATCGTATGGATTACAGGTCTCATAGGACTTATTGAAGGGATCATCTACCTCACCAAATCCGATGAAGAGTTTTACAACACCTACCAGGCAGGGAAAAAACCCTGGTTCTAAAAGCAAATTAAGCCAGAAAATTATCTCTGGCTTTTTTTATATCAATTAATATCGTAATATTGCGATATATAAATATGACTATGGGCATTACCAAAACACAAATCTTTGATATCCGCCAGAACCAATTGGCCAGCACTTTCAAAGTGCTCGCGCACCCTGCCCGTATCGCTATCCTTGAATACATTAGCAAGGAGCAGGCCTGTATTTGTAAGGATATTGTAGAGGAAATTGGTTTGGCTCAGCCCACCATCTCCCAGCATCTCAAAGAACTCAAGCGTATTGGTCTGATCAAGGGCGAAGTGGAAGGCAAGAGTATTTGCTATTGCCTGGATCCAGTAAAATGGAAAACCATCCAAAACGCCCTGAACCAATTCTTTGATCAAACATCTGTTAACTGTTGTAATTGACGATCCAATGAAAACAAGAGAATTTATTGAACTCCTGGAACAGCACCCGGGGAAAAGCCTGTTATTTGAATATCGCCATGGGGAGACCGTGGCACCGGACTACCATATCACCGAGATCAAAAATGTCACCGTAGATGCGGTAGATTGTGGACGGGGAACGGATTTTTGGAAAGAAACCGTTGTACAGCTCTGGGAAAGTCCGAAGGAAAAAGAATCCAGAAGTTATATGAATGCCTTAAAGGCGCTCAGCATTATCAATACCGTGCATAAGATCAAACCCCTGGACCAGGACGCTGTGATAAAATTTGAATATGGCAATGCCAATTTCCATACGGCACAATTGCCTGTTCAGAGCGTGGAAATATCCCAGCAACAGCTAAAAGTTAAATTAATACCTGACATTACGGATTGCAAGGCAAAAGATGAGTGTGGGATTCCGGCAGAAGCAACCCCTGCGGTTTCGGGAGGATGTGAACCTGGAAGTGGCTGCTGTTAATTTTTAAAGATCGCTATACCGGACTTATGGCAGCATATATCATCAGAAAGATGGAACCGGAAGACTGGCCGCACGTAGTCAGGATCTACGCAGAGGGCATCGACACAGGTTATGCTACCTTCGAAACCACTGTTCCCAATTATCATGACTGGGACGCTGCCCATGTCAAGGGCTGCCGCTTTGTTGCTGAAAGTAACGATGGCTTCCTGGGTTGGGTAGCCCTGTCCCCTGTATCCGGAAGATGTGTGTACGGCGGTGTCGCTGAGGTAAGTGTGTATGTTGCCCAAAATGCCCGTGGCCTGGGAGTGGGCAGCGCCCTTATGGAAGTGTTGGTCAATGCCAGCGAATCTGAGGGGTTCTGGACACTGCAGGCAGGCATATTCCCTGAGAACACAGGCAGTATCCGCTTGCACGAAAAAATGGGCTTTCGCCTCATTGGCAGGAGGGAACGGATTGGCAAACGCAATGGGGTTTGGCATGACAATGTGGTTTTTGAAAGAAGGAGCAACAAAGTAGGGATGGATTAAGACAAGAAAGGTCCTTATTTTGCCGTGATCACGACTTAGAATTTAAATAGTACCCGAAATATGAAAAAAAACATTTTGGTGCTCTGCACCGGGAATTCATGCAGGAGCCAGATGGCACATGGTTACCTAAATGCCATGAGCAATGGACAAGCCAATGTCTACAGCGCAGGAATTGAAACCCATGGCTTAAATCCCGGGGCGGTGAGCATTATGAAAGAAGATGGTATTGATATAACCGGCCATACCTCCAACCATGTGGATGAATACCAGGCCATTGAATGGGATTTTATCATAACGGTCTGTGATCACGCCAAAGAAAATTGCCCCTTTATTCCGGCAAAAAGCGCCAAACGGATCCATAGGAATTTCAGCGATCCCTCAAAGGTAAAAGGCTCTGAAGAAGAGATCCATATGGCATTCGAAACCACACGGGAGGAAATAAAAGATTTCTGTAAGAACTTCCTGATGCAGGAATTCAGGAGCTAGGGGGAGTTCCTTCAGTATGCCGGCGTTCGAGCTCTGCCTGGAATTCTTCCATAACGGGCTTAACGGTACTTTCCGGGAGATCTGCGATTTTAATATACATCAAGCCGTCTACGGAATTGTTGAAGAGGGGATCTACATTGAAAGCAACTACCTTCGCATTCTGCTTGATGTACTTCTTAATAAGCACAGGTAACCTGAGGCTGCCCGGTTCCACCTCATCGATAAGCTTGTCGAATTTATTGAGGTCTGCCTTGGTTTCGTCAAAGATAAATTCCTTGTCGGCATCGTTCAATTTCACCTTGAATTCCTTTTTCGGACGTATATATTGTGCCACATAAGGGTCCCAATAGTTCGATTTCATAAACTCGATCATCAGGGATTTGGAAAAATTCGAAAACTGGTTGCTAATGCTCACCCCGCCGATAAGGTATTTGTGCTCCGGATAGCGCAGGGTGGTATGTACAATCCCCTTCCAGAGTAAAAAGAGGGGCATAGGTTTCTGTTGGTACTCCTCGATGATATACGCCCTTCCCATCTCTATGGATTTGCTCATCATCCCGTATAATTCCGGTTCAAAACCGAACAGGTCCTGCAGGTAAAACCCGTCTATCCCGTATTCCTTGAAAATTTCTGATCCCATCCCCATACGATAGGCCCCAACAATGGCCTTCTCCTGGTTGTCCCACAGGAACAAGTGGTGGTAATAGGTGTCAAATCGATCCAGGTCAACTGATTTATTGGTGCCTTCGCCAATCGCACGAAAAGTGAGCTCCCGCTGCCTGCCAATTTCATTAAGGATGAAAGGCATGTCATTTTTCTGGGCCAGGAACACCTCGTAATTTTTGCTCTGCAACAGACGGCACCCCTTTTCCCTGAGTTTTTCAATTTCCCCTTCAATGACCTCGGTCCTAACCGCAGTAGCAATCTTTTTGGGGGGTTTGGGGATCTTTAAGGAGGAGGGGATCTGATCGATCAAGCGCTCTTTCTCATAGGCATTGGCGAGCATGTAAGTTTTCCTCCTGAGTAAGTCGGCGAACTCTTCAAGGCTTTGATGTTCCTGTTGGGTCTTGAGGGAAATCGGCTGACCAATCCTAACGCGGATGACGCGGTTCC
The DNA here is from genome assembly GCF_982873095.1 of Lentiprolixibacter sp. Lineage (NCBI taxonomy): Bacteria > Pseudomonadati > Bacteroidota > Flavobacteriia > Flavobacteriales > Flavobacteriaceae > Lentiprolixibacter > Lentiprolixibacter sp. The sequence continues at coordinate 22,001 of NZ_CEYNTP010000013.1, forward strand.
TTTGGGTGTTCAGTTCCGACGGAAGTTTAGCGGTCCGGAATATATCATGGATCTTGGATAGCCTGTAAAACAATTTACTGTTCCTGGCATGGAAATAAATGGGGACGATAGGCACCTCAGCCCTGCGAATTAGTTTTATGGCCGCCTCTTCCCATGGCCTGTCAACAATAAGTTTACCATCTTTGTAGGTAGAGACTTCTCCTGCCGGAAAGATGCCCAGTGGATGGCCTTCCTTGAGGTGAGCAATAGCGTTTTTGAATCCGGCTACACTGCTTTTCACTTCTTTGCGGTCTTCGAATGGGTTAACAGGCAGGATATACGGGGCCAGAGGAGCAACCCGGTGTAGCAGGAAGTTGGCTATGATCTTAAAATCCGGCCGGTGCTGCAACATCATCTTCAGCAGTAAGACACCATCAATACCTCCAAGGGGATGGTTACTGATGGTAATATAGGCACCCTGCTTGGGAAGTCTTTTAAAGTCTTCTTCTGGGATTTCAAATTTTATTTCATAATGCTGCAGGATACTTTCCAGGAATTCCTGGGCTTCCAGATGCTGGTGTTTCTTATAAAACCGGTTGATACTTGTGATTTGGGTCAATCGCATTAGAAACCAGGCCATAAAGGTTCCTAAAAACCCGTACTTATTTAAGTTAACAGCTTTGGCTACTTCTTTTCCAGTTACAAGAGACATGTTGATACAAATACTTCGGGTAAAGATAGAAAAATGCCCATAGCACCTGCGAATTTTTAGTAAATCCAGGTGAGTTATGGTTAACGGACCACCAGTTGCACGGTTTCCTTACCACGTTGTTCAAGCAACACTTCCTTCCCGTTCTGAAGGGATTCGATTGCTTCCGAATTAAAATGCCTGATCGTATACAGAGAGACCCCCTCATAATGGACTACTTTGAATTTTCCCTTTAAAATATCCAACAGGTCCTTCAGGCGACCCAGAGAATTATCTACACATACCGAAAAACTGATCGCAGAATTCTGGATGAGGTCTACCTTCATCTTGTGGTCGTGTAGCAGTTTGAATAAATCCCCGATGCTGTCTTCAACAATAAAGGAAAAATCCAGCGAGGACAGCTTCATAAGCACCTGGTTCTTTTTCACGATAAAACAAGGGATCTCAGGAGCGATCTTTACACCTTTACCCACAGTAGTTCCGGGGTTATTCGGATTGAGGAAGGACTTTACCTGGAGCGGGATCTCCTTTCGCTGTAAAGGCTGAAGCGTTTTTGGGTGTATGACCGAAGCGCCGTAGAAGGCCAGTTCAATAGCTTCGCGATAAGAGATCTGGTTGAGCAATTGGGTTTCCTCAAAATAGCGGGGGTCCGCATTGAGTACCCCGGGCACGTCTTTCCAGATGGTCACCGATTCCGCATTCAGGCAATACGCCAGGATGGCCGCAGTGTAGTCCGAGCCTTCCCTGCCAAGGGTAGTAGTAAAATTATTTTCATCACTCCCCAGAAAACCCTGAGTGATATACAACTTGCCCTTCTCTACGCCTTTGCTGATCAGTTCCTGGGTCTTTTCCCAATGTACCCTGACATCCCTGTAATTGCTGTCGGTTTTAATATAGTTACGGACATCCAGTAACTGAGAGGGGATGCCTGAGTGGTTGAGAAAGGCATTGACAATGGTAGTCGACAAAAGTTCCCCATAGCTCACAACCTGATCATAAACAAAGTTGTATTTAGGGGATTTATTCCAGGCGAGGAACCCCCGGATTTCTTCAAAGAGGGCATCCACTTCACGGTAAACCGGGTGGCCCTTTTCGGGAAAAAGCTCCTGCAGTATGTCAATGTGGAACTGCACTACCTGCTGCAGTTCTCCATTTACTTTTGGTTTATCCTGAAAGTAGGCGTCCACCACCGCTTCCATGGCATTGGTGGTTTTTCCCATTGCCGAAACCACCAGAAACGTACTTTCATAGCCTGTTTGGTTAAGCACGGCAACCAGATTCCGCACCCCTTCTGCGTCTTTCACAGAGGCCCCACCAAATTTGTAGATCTTCATATGTTTTCTAAATAGTATTGAATCCCTTTTTCATCCAGGTGTACCACTTCCCAATCCCGCAAAAGGCGTGCTCCCTTGCGTTCATAGAATTCAATTGCGGGCACGTTCCAGTCGAGCACCTCCCAGCTGATGCGCTTCACCCCAAGCCGGGCCCCGTAGCGTACTACTTCATCCAACAGGGCTGCCCCAATGCCGTTCCCCCTCATTTTTTCGGTAACGATCAGGTCTTCCAGATGCAGGATCAAACCTTTCCAGGTGGAATAACGCGGATACACCAGGGCCATGCCGGCTACCTCCCCTTCTGACTCAGCGACAAAACAATGGAAGGCCTTTCTTTTCCCAAAACCATCTTCCTCTAATTGGGCTGCCGTTACCTCAACTGCCTCGGGTTCCCGTTCAAAAATGGCGAGTTCCCGGATCAGGTCCAATACTCGGGACATATCCGTTTTGCGTGCTTCTCGGATGATAAATGATTTCATTGTTACAAATAAAACACAAAGTTA
>NZ_CEYNTP010000014.1:0-22928 GCF_982873095.1 Lentiprolixibacter sp.
CCAGGGACACACGGATTTTCAGTCCGTTGCTCTACCAACTGAGCTAAGGTACCTCCTGCGGGTCTGCACCCGCCGAAGCCTTTTAACCTCTATAGCCTAGGCGAAGTAGGCTGGCGAAGGCGGTCGCAAATATACCTGCAAATTTAGGAACTACAAACGAAATACTAAAAAAAGCGGGTTCTTTTTTAAATTTTTCATCTTTGTAAAATGAACCTTGTGATCGATGCCGGAAATACGGCTGTAAAACTGGCCGTCTTTGACTCTCAAACTCTGGATTTCCTGCGTATTGTGGACTACACCGAAGTGTCCTCAGCTCTGGAATCAGTGTTTGATGAATATCCGGACATTAACAGCGTTTTGCTGTCTTCTGTTGGGCCATGGATCCTCAAAGAAGAGGAGTGGTTGCCCGTTGGTTGTACCCTGTTTCTCCTAGATCAGGAGCTGAAACTCCCCTACAAAATGGCCTATGGCACCCCGGAAACCCTGGGAAAAGACCGGATGGCCCTGGCCGCCGCTGCGGTAAGCCAATACCCAGGCTTCAATGTTCTGGTCATCGATGCAGGTACCTGCCTGACCTACGACCTCATCACCGCAGACGCCGTCTATCTGGGGGGTGCTATTTCCCCGGGAGTAAGGATGCGTTATTCCGCCATGCACGCGGGCACATCCGCACTTCCCAATTTGGAACCCCATGCCCCGGAGGACCTTATTGGAACGTCTACAGCCCACAGTATGCACAGCGGTGTGGTCAATGGGATTTGCTTTGAGATGGAAGGGGCGATAGCGCAATACCAGCTGCGTTTCCCAGATTTAACAGTTATTTTAACAGGGGGAGACGCCCAATTTTTGTCTAAACAACTTAAAAATACCATATTTGCGCATTCTAATTTTCTCCTCCAGGGTTTGAATTTTTTGCTGGAACACAACAAAAGCTAGATGTTTAGAACACTACTGTTAGCCATGGTCTGCCTCTCGGCAACAGGACTTTTTGCCCAGAACGGGACTGTTTCCCCCTATTCCTTCTTTGGTTATGGCGACCTCCGATCCATAGGAACGGTAGAAAACCAGATGATGGGAGGACTGAGCATGTACACAGACAGCATCCACGTCAACCTGAGAAACCCTGCGGCTTACGGCAAACTGCGGCTGACTACGTATACGGCAGCACTTTCCCATAAAGAGCTCCGTTTAAATACCTTTTCCGAACAACAGAATACCAGCGTTACTAACCTGGAATATCTGGCCCTGGGTTTTCCTGTGGGCAGACTCCTCGGCTTCGGTTTCGGTATTATGCCTTTTTCCTCTGTAGGCTATAACCTGTTAGATGAATCCGTTAACGGGAACGGGGCCAATGTGCTTAACGAATACTCTGGCGATGGAGGCCTGGACCAGCTCTTTCTGTCTACCGGGCTACAACTATCAAAGAACCTGCATATCGGGGCTACGATAAATTTTAGTTTTGGCACCCTCAATAACAACCGTATCCAAAGTGTGGAGAATGTTCAATTTGGGACGCTCGACCGCCGGGAATCCCGCGTGAATGGATTTGATTTTAACTACGGGGCCACCTTTACCCCAAAAATCAGCGAAAAGCTTAGCCTGTTTACCTCGGCTACAGTAAATACCCAGGCCAATCTGGTTTCTGAAAACACACAGACTATTGGTTCTTTTTCCAGGACTACGGGCAGGAATATCGAAGTTTTTGAAGTAGACCTGGAAGCCCAGGGGCGTAAAAACACCGAAATCAAGATCCCTACTACCTTTACTTTTGGGCTGGGACTTGGTGAGGACAAGAAATGGTTCCTCGGGGCGGAGTACAGCATGCAGGAACTCAGTACCTTCCGGAACGAATTTATTACCTATGAAAACCTCGCCTATCAGGATGCGAGTACTGTCGCTTTCGGGGGTTTCTTCGTGCCGGATTACAACTCGTTCAGTTCGTATCTGAATCGGATTACCTACCGTGCAGGACTGCGGTATCAAAAGACCGGTCTCATTATCAACGACAAGGAAGTAAACAATTTTGGCATAACATTTGGACTAGGTATGCCACTGGGACGTGATTTTTCTAATCTCAACCTCGGTTTTGAATTAGGCAGAAGGGGCACATCGATGAACAACCTTGTTGAGGAAAGTTATCTGAAAGTCAATCTGGGCCTATCGTTTAACAGCCTTTGGTTCCAGAAAAGGAAAATAAATTGATAAAAATTTAGTACATTACCGCTTTAAATCTAGAATCAAAATGAAAAAGAAACTGATCTTAATGACGATTGCGGTTTTGGGTGTGTCTGGAGTAAGTTTTGGTCAGGCTCAAAATCCTGAATGTATGACAAACCTGTCTATATATTCAGAGCATGTGAAAGTTAAGAATTATGATGCCGCCTATTCGCCATGGAAAATGGTATATGAAACCTGTCCGGACCTTAACCGGGCGAATTTTACCTATGGTGAAAGGATCCTGAAAGACAAGATTAAGAAGTCTTCTGGTGCGGAAAAAGATGGGTACATCCAGGACCTGCTCTCCCTCTACGACAAGAGCCGGCAATACTATCCCGGGAAATTTACAGTAGCTGGGGTGGCAGAGGATAGATCTATTTTGTTGTACGATAATAAGATGGCTTCTGACGAGGAACTTTTTAAAATGCTCGACGATGCTTTCAAGAATGATCGTAAGAACTTTAAGAATCCAAAAGCACTCTACCTTTATTTTTCCAGCCTGGTAGATCTTCATAATGAAGGGAAACAGGAACTGCAGGTGGTATTTGATATTTATGACGATGTGGTAGAGAAGATCGAGGAAGAAAACAAGAAGCTTACTGATCGTATCACACGGTTGTTGCCGAAGGAAGATGCTGGTACGCTGACGTCTAAGGAGAAAAGACAACTGAAGGTGGCTACCACCAACTCTGAATCTTACGGTAAGATTGCTTCCAGTATTGATTCCAAACTTGGTGCACTGGCAGATTGTCAAAACCTCATCCCCTTGTATCAAAAGAGTTTTGATCAGAAAAAAGGAGATATTGTATGGGTAAAGCGTGCTGTGGGCCGTATGTTTAGCAAAGAATGTACAGACGACCCCCTGTTCCGAAAACTGTTTGAGGCCCAGCTGGCTTTAGAGCCTTCGGCTAGTGCCTATGTGTATGGTGGAACACTGAAAGCTGCCGACGGGGATACCCGTGGGGCCATTGCAGATTTTGATAAAGCTGCTGAGTTGGAATCAGACTCTTATAAAAAATCCAACATTCTGTATAAGGCGGCAACTATTGCACGGAGGTTTAGCAAATCTCAGGCGCGCAGCTATTGCCTTAAGGCGATTGAAGCCAACTCATCTAACGGGAAAGCCTATTTGTTGATCGCAAATCTCTATGCGACCAGTGCTAACGACTGCGGGGAAACACCTTTTGAAAAGCGTGCTATCTACTGGAAAGCAGCCGAAATGGCCCGAAAAGCAGCAAGGGTAGATCCTTCTTTAAGTTCCAGAGCGAATAAGGCAGCTGCCAGCTACAGCGCCAAAGCGCCTTCCAAAACGGATATTTTCAACTCCGGTCTGGCCGGACAAATGTTGACTTTCAAATGCTGGGTAGGCGGCAGTGTTCGGGTACCCACTTTGTAACATATGAAACGCATTTGCGGATATAACTTATATTGCATTGCCATGGTTTTCGCTGTGGCAATGTTTTTTTTAGGCTGCCAGGACCAGTACAAGCGCATTGGGGAAGAAGCTGGTGAGAATATTTTCCCCCAGGGGGTAGCTTCTAATTTCACCCTCACCTATACGGAAACCAATCCCATGGATACACAGGATACCGCTTCTTCCAGGATTATCGCTGTACTCAAAAGCCCTCTGAGTGAGGATTATGACAACCTCCGATTTAAGCACCGGACCTTTCCGGAAGGACTGGAGGTGGAGTTTTTTGACGAGGAGAACAATAAAAGTACCATCACTGCAGATTACGGCATCATCTATTCCAATACCAACCTGATCGACCTCAGGGGCAATGTGGTAATTACAACCCATGACGGCAAAAAGCTGGAAGCCCCGCAATTATACTGGGACCGCAGTCTGGAATGGATCTTTACACAGGAAAAATTCCGTTATACCAATCCAGAAGAGGGTACCGTTATGGATGGAGAAGGTATGGATTTCAACCGGGACTTCAGTTCCTTTAATGCCCAAAGGACCTACGGACTAATGACCATAAAAGAAGACCAGTCATGATAAAGATTTTAAAATACACTGAATACCTCTACCTGGCTGTGGCCATCATTTCCATTTACAAGATCGTTGATCTATGGGAGACCGACCGGCAGGGGACCTATATCTTTATATTTTTTGCGATCGTTTCCATTGCCATGTTCGTCTTCAGGAGGAACTACCGCAAAAGGTTTGAACAGCGAAAACGAGACCAGCAATAGCATTGGAGACCCCCCTGATCATTATTGTTATTTCCTTGTTGCTCTCGGCATTTTTTTCCGGGATGGAGATCGCCTTTGTATCGGCAAATAAGATCCATATAGAGATCGAGAAAAAACAGGAGGGCTTCCTGGCCGGGATCCTGTCGCGTATTACTCAGAAACCCTCCAAATTTATCGCCACCATGCTCATTGGCAACAACGCCGCCCTGGTGGTGTATGGTTTTTACATGGGCGATGTGCTGATGCAGTGGTTTCAGGGGATGCTCCCCCTGGAAAATCCCCTTCTCCAGGCCCTGTTAACTGATTTCAGCCTGCTGACCCAAACGGTCATTTCTACATTGATCATTCTGATCACTGCTGAATTTCTGCCAAAAGTGCTCTTCCAGATCTATGCCAACAGCCTCCTTAAGATACTGGCCTTCCCGGCCTACCTGTTTTATTTGCTCTTTTCCCTTTTGTCTGACTTTGTGATTCGCGTATCTGATGTGATCCTGAAAACCTTTTTCAGGACAGACGGGGATGAGGTGCAACTCGCCTTTAGCAAGATCGAGCTGGGCGATTACATAACCGAACAAATGGAAACGGTAGAAGAGGAAGATGAAGTGGATTCAGAAATACAGATCTTTCAGAATGCCCTGGAATTTTCTGCCGTAAAAGCCCGGGAAGTCATGGTTCCCCGAACCGAGATCATGGCGGTAGAAATACACGAAACCCCAAAAAATTTGGCCAAGCTCTTTACGGAAACCGGGTACTCCAAGATCCTGGTCTACAAGGACACCATAGACAATATTATTGGCTACATACACTCCTATGAATTGTTCAAGCGTCCCAAAACCATAAAAAGTATCCTGCTTCCCGTTGAGTTTGTTCCGGAGACCATGCTGATACAGGACATCCTGAACGTGCTTACCAAAAAGCGTAAAAGTATGGCGGTAGTCCTTGACGAATACGGGGGGACTTCCGGTATTATGACCGTGGAAGACATCGTAGAGGAGTTGTTCGGGGAGATCGAAGACGAACACGATTCAACTGACCTCCATGAGGAGCAGTTAGATATCGATACCTATAAATTTTCAGCAAGACATGAGGTGGATTACCTCAACGAGCAGTATAAACTGGACCTGCCGGAGAGTGAGGAATACGAGACTCTGGGAGGGCTTATTGTCAACGTCACCGGAGAAATTCCGGAACAGGACTCCGAGATCAGGATTGAGGGTTATCTGTTTACTATACTGGAGGTTTCCAGTACAAAAATTGACCTGGTGGCCCTGAAGGTCGTAGAGAACGATTAGGAGGCAAATGCCTGATAGATTGGGGCTTTATTCCTTTTATTATTAACCGGAAAATGCTATTTTCGCGCACTGATTTAAACATAAGCGAATGGCAATTTTAGAGAATATACGGAAGCGCACCACAGTACTCATTTTAATCATCGGGATGGCCTTGTTTGCCTTTGTGATCTCGGGGATTTTTACGAGTAACGACCTGGGTGGGGGTAAGATTGGTTCTGCCGTAGGTGAAATCAACGGCGAGCAAATCTCAATTGATAATTTCCGCCAGCGGGTTGAGCGCATTTCCCGCAGGAGCGGGCCCGGGGCCTCTTCGACACAGCTGGTGAACAGCGTTTGGAACCAACTGGAACGCAACACCATCCTGGACCAGCAAATCGCTGATCTAGGGATCTCCATTGAACAGGACCAGATCATCGAAGTGATCAAATCCAGCCCGGGGATCAGCCAGAATCCTCAGTTTGTGGATGAGAACGGGGTGTTTGACGAGGGACTTTTCCGTGATTTCATTGCAGAACTTAAACTCAGTGCGCCCAGCCAGTACCAGGACTGGTTGCAGGATGAGCAATCGATTATAGAAAGCGCCAGACAACAATCCTATTTCAACCTGATCAAGGCTGGAATGACATCCACGTTAAAAGAGGGGGAGCTGGAATACCGTCTCGCCAATGATAAAGTGGATATCCGCTATGTTCGGGTACCGTATTCCAGTATCCCGGATAGTGCTATTGTGGTTACCAAGAGTGAAATCGAGGCCTACATAAAAGAGCACGAAGCGGATTACAAACAGGAAAAAGCCAGGGACATCCGTTTTGTCTATTTCGAGGAAAAACCTTCCGAAGCGGATGTGGAAGCGATAAAAACTGCCGTTACTGGCCTGCTTTCAGATACCGAGGAATACAACGCGGACAGGGACACTACTGTGACTATCGCCGGATTCCGTACGACTACTGATGTCGCGGCTTTTCTGGACCGAAATTCCGATTCCAAATTCGACACCATTTTCAAGGCCAAAAACGCTTTGCCTGGCAGTTTTGCCGATTCCCTTATGGCCCTTGAGGTAGGGGAAGTGTTCGGGCCGTATCGCGATGGGGATACCTTTAAAGTTTCGCGTATGATGGCGCGCAAGCCCAACGGTTCTGTAAAGGCGAGCCATATACTGGTCACCTATGCTGGTGCCCTGAGGGCCAACCCAGAGGTGACGCGTACCAAGGAAGAGGCAGAAAAGCGGGCACAGGAACTGCTGGAAGAAGCAAAACAACCCAACGCCATTTTTTCTCAGCTGGCCCGTGATAACTCAGACGGTCCTTCAGCACCCAGGGGAGGAGACCTGGGATATTTCCAGGAAGGGATAATGACCCCAAAATTTAACGACTTTGCTTTTAGCAACCCGGTAGACTATATCGGCCTGGTGGAAACTGAGTTTGGATACCACATTGTACGTGTGGATGATAAGCAGGATATCGTCCAGCTGGCCGACCTTACGCGGGCGATTGAACCTTCTGAAGAAACCATTAACACCCTCTTTACCGAAGCCACTAAGTTCGAAATGGCAGCAACCACGGGGGATACTCCCTTTGAAGATGTGGCCAGGGAAAGTGGTGTGGTTATCAGGCCAGTGAACAAGATCAAAGCCATGGACGAGAACCTCCCTGGCCTTTCCTCTCAACGGAGCATTGTACAGTGGACCTTTAATGAAGACACTGAAGTGGGCGATATCAAACGCTTCAATATCAATAGTGGCTATGCCGTTGTGCAGCTAACTGCTAAGTACAATGAAGGCCTGATGGCCGTTGAAGATGCCTCAGCAACTGCATTACCCAAGATCAGAAAGGAAAAGAAAGCGGCGAAGATCATAGCAGAGAATAGCGGGAAGTCCCTGGAAGAACTGGCTACGGCCAACAACACCATTATTTCAACCGCTTCAGCACTTACGGTAAGCTCACCAACCATCCCGGGTGCGGGACGTGAAGCTTCTGTTGTGGGCACAGCCTTTGCCATGGAAGAGGGAAATACCTCTCAGTTGATCGAGGGGGAAACTGGTGTTTTCCTGATCGAAGTAACCAAAAAGGAGGCCGCGCCTGAGATGGACAATTACGCCACCTACGCGGCAAACCTGCAATCGACAAATGCCTTACGGGTGAACAATGCGGTATACACCGCCCTGAAGAACAAGGCAGAAATAGAGGATAACCGTTCAGTTTTTTACTAGGATTTCCTCACGCAATAAATTAACCCCGGCAATTGTGCCGGGGTTTTTTATAGGATCATTTTGGAGTAGGGGATAATGGTACCGTACCCCTTCTTCTGAAAATAGGCATGATATGAAGCCGGACCTGTAGCCAGGATAAAATCTCCGCCCCATGCCCCCAGGCTTTTGATACTTCCGGGATAGTCCGGGAATAGGGTGTGCTTGATGGGAAGTTGACCTATCGCATCACTGATAAGCGCTTCATGGCGATCGAGGAGTGCTTCAAACGCCTCCAGATGATCACACTTGGCAATCTCCCTGGTTAGGGTGCTGATCTCTTCAACCAGGCTTGTTCTTTCAGTTGTATGCTCCCTGTAGTGGGCAATAGCCTCGCGACTATCCTGTTTGCGGTTGAGGTAAACGAAAAACAAAGAGGAAACAAAGTCGGGCGCAAATGAAATTTCTTCTACTTTCGGCCTACCGTTCACCAGCTGGTACAGGATGGGATGCTTGTGCTGGGCACAGGCAATATCATATCCACTGCCCCCAAAGGTGTGTTCTAATAATTGGTAGGCATCTGTCCCGCTCCACGTGGCCACATTGTTGATCAGTGTTGAGGAAGTGCCCAAGCCCCATTCCCTTGGAAAATCCATTTCTGTGGTCACAGAAAAACCCCTATTTCCAGACAGGAAATCCGGGTTGAGTTCTTTTGCTTCTTTCAGGACTTGAACCAGGACCTCTTCAGTGGTTTTACCCAGCACCTTTTCTTTCCTGGGGTCATCTAAGCGTGAGAGCGCAATATTGGCCTGGAACCAGGGCTTTCCTCTGTGGTCCCTGCTTGTCCATTGCACTTCGGCTTCGGGAAGTTTTCTAACACTAAGTTCCTGTCCGTATACCGTAGGCAAGGCAAGGCACAACGCCCCATCTAGCACCGCATATTCTCCGGTAAGCAGAAGTTTGCCGTTGCTGTAATACGTAGTCAAGACCTATTGTGCTCTAAGTTTTTGGAAAGCTTCCACCACCTCGTTATGCGTGGCGGTATGCGTTTTAAAATACTCAACCATCTTCACCTTTTCTTCTTCGGTGGCCCCAAGTTGATTGAGGATATTGAGCAAATGCATTTTCATATGCCCTTTTTGTATCCCGGTGGTGACAAGGGAACGCAGGGCGGCAAAATTCTGTGCCAGTCCGGCTACGGCTACTATCTGCATCAATTCTTCTGCTTTGGGCTGGTGAAGGATTTCCAGCGCCAGTTTTACCATCGGGTGGAGGCTGGTAAGCCCACCCACAGTACCCAGGGCAAGGGGCACATCGATCCACAAATGAAACATACCATTCTCCACACGGGCGTGGGTGAGGCTTTGGTATTTGCCCTTGCGGGCCGCATAGGCGTGTATCCCGGCTTCTATGGCCCTGAAATCATTACCTGTGGCCAGGACAACGGCATCAATGCCATTCATTATGCCCTTGTTATGTGTTACGGCCCTGAAAGGTTCAATTTCAGCTATTCGAACGGCCTGGACAATTTTTTCAGCAAAGGCTTCCCCACTGATCCCGGAGTCCTCGTTGAGTTCACTTACAGGACAGGATACTTCGGCACGTACGAGGCAGTTGGGTACGTAATTGGAGAGAATGCTCATCACTACTTCCAGGTTTTTCTCCTCCTCGGTGAAATCCTCATATTCCTGTGCTGCTGCCTTTAATGTTTTTGCAAATTGTTCCAGACAGGAATTGATAAAGTTGGCCCCCATGGCATCCAGGGTTTCAAAGGTACAGTGCAGTTGGTAGTAATGGGCCAATTCCCCGCTTTTGTCCCTGAGCTCGATATCCGTAATACCTCCCCCTCTTTTCTCCATGTTGGCGGTGATGGGTGAGGCACTTTGGATAAGCTCTGGCTTTACACTCTCAAAAAATTTTCCGAGCCTGGCAGGATCTCCATTGTACAGGAAATGTACCTGGCCCACCTTTTCCGTTCCCAGTACCCTGGTGCGGAATCCCCCGCGTTTCAGCCAGTATTTTGCGGATTTACTGGCAGCAGCCACCACTGAACTTTCCTCAATGGCCATCGGCATGGTATATAGCTTTCCGTTGATAAGGAAATTAGGGGCTATACCCATGGGCAGGTAAAAATTAGTGATGGTGTTCTCTATAAATTCGTCATGAAGGCGTTGCAGTTTTTCGTCTTCATTCCAGTATTTTTTGATCAGCGCCACCGTTTTGTCCGGATCCCGGGTGTAGTGCTGTGCCACCCAGCGCATCTTGTCTTCTTTAGACAGTTTGGAGAATCCCTCAACAGGTCCACTCATACCATTACTTTTAGCAGGTGTAAAGATAGTGATTCGGCTGCGAAAGGCCTCTTTTTCAGCAGCCCTCCTGCCCAAATTATGAGGGCAAGATTTTGGATGCAATTCTCTATAATTCGCGAAATTATTAGTAAACTTGAGGGTTGTAATCAATTCCCTACCCATAGATGCAGAAGATACTTTGGTCCGTCCTCCTCTTTATCGGGACCTTGCATTTCACGACCGCACAACAGAAGAAAATAACACTGGATGAGATCTGGAACGGGGCTTTTATCACACAGGGGCTAGATGCCCTGCATCCCCTGCAAGACGGTAAACATTACACTGTCCTGAACCGTGACCGAAATGCCAAAACGGTTGCTGTGGATCTCTATGAATACGAAACCCAGCAAAAAACAGGAACTCTGGTGTCTACTGCAATGCTTCCGGATATCTCCAGTTTCAGTGGCTATACCTTTAGCAAGGATGAAAAAAAGATCTTGCTGGCCACGGAAGTGGATCGCATTTACCGCAGGTCTCGCAAAGGGATTTATTACAGCTATGACCGGGCTTCCGGGAAAGCAATTAAAGTATCGGACAATAAAATTCAGGAGCCCACCTACTCACCGGACGGTTCCAAAATTGCCTACGCCTATGGAAACAACCTGTACGTGTTTAATTTGGAAGACAAGTCTACCCTCCAGCTCACAGAAGACGGGAAATTCAATTCCATAATCAATGGAATAACCGATTGGGTCTATGAGGAGGAATTTTCCTTTGTCAAGGCTTTTTCATGGAATGCTGACGGCTCCAAAATTGCGTTTCTGCGATTTGATGAAACCGAAGTGCCTGAATTTTCAATGGACGTATTCGGTACCTCACTCTACCCACAGCAACAGCGATTCAAATACCCCAAGGCTGGTGAGGACAATGCAGAGGTGAGCCTGCATATGTTTGACCTGGGCTCAGGATCCCTGACGACGATTGACCTGGGGGAGGCGTATTATATCCCAAGGATCAAATGGATGAATAACCCCCGCCACCTGAGTGTACAAACCCTGAACAGGCATCAGAATCACTTGAAACTACTGGCCGTGGATGCCCAGACGGCTGAAGTCTCCCTCCTCATGGAGGAAAAGGATGCTGCCTATGTGGATGTGACCGATGATCTGACGTTCCTGGAGGATGACAGCTTTATTTGGACGAGCGAGAAGGATGGGTATAACCACCTTTACCTTTATAAACCTGACGGGACACTGGCCAGGCAGATCACTTCCGGCCCCTGGGAAGTAACCCGATATTACGGTTATGACAAAGACACCAAACGGATATTTTATCAGTCCACCGAGAACGGCTCCATCAACCGCGGGGTGTACAGTATCCGGAATAACGGCAAGGGCAAACGGGAGTTGGCTACTGACCCCGGCACCAATTCTGCTTCCTTCAGCGCAGACTTTGGGTACTTCATTCATACCTATTCCAGTGCTGAGGTGCCGCCCGTATACACCCTGAGGGAGGGCACTGCCGGTAAAAAGGTGAAGGATATCAAGGACAATAACGGCTTGTTGGCCAAGCTGGGGAGCTATTCTATTTCCCCAAAGGAATTCGGTACGCTGGACATCAATGGAAATGTGTTGAACATGTATATGATCAAACCGGCAGATTTTGACCCGGAAAAACAATATCCCCTCCTCATGTATCAGTACAGCGGCCCGGGATCTCAGCAAGTGGCCAATCGCTGGATGGGGTCCAACGACTATTGGCACCAAATGCTGGCTGCTGAAGGATATGTGATTGCCTGCGTGGATGGCAGGGGAACCGGGCTCAAGGGGCGTGATTTTAAAAAAGTAACCTATTTGAACCTGGTAAAGTACGAGACAGAAGATCAGATTGCAGCTGCCAAAAAGCTGAGTGATTTGCCGTACATCGATCCCGCCCGCACCGGGATCTGGGGATGGAGTTTTGGTGGGCACATGTCTACTAATTGCCTGCTTAAGGGCAATGACACCTTTGAGATGGCTATTGCCGTTGCCCCGGTGACCAGCTGGAGGTTTTATGACACCATCTATACAGAACGATTTTTAAGGACTCCCCAGGAAAACCCTTCGGGTTACGATGACAATTCCCCCTTCAACTATCCTGAACTCCTTAAGGGGAAGTACCTGCTCGTCCACGGCTCAGCAGATGACAATGTGCATGTACAGAACAGCATGCGGATGGCAGAAGCCCTCATCCAGGCGAACAAACCCTTTGAGTGGGCGATCTATCCCGATAAGAACCACGGGATTTACGGGGGAAATACCCGCCTGCACCTGTACAACAAAATGACACAGTTTATCAAAGAAAACCTATAGACCAACTTAACAAGAGACAGACAAACTAACCAACATGAATTATGGCAACGATCACTAAATCACAAATCGATAAAAGACTTTTCGGGCACCCTGTGGGCTTGTATATCCTATTCCTAACCGAGATGTGGGAACGTTTTTCCTACTACGGAATGCGGGCCATCCTCGTCCTTTACCTGGTCGCCGAAACGGCTGCTGACAATCCCGGACTGGGCTGGGCCAATGACAGTGCCATCGCCCTGTATGGCTGGTACACCATGTTCGTGTATGTGGCTTCCATCCCGGGAGGAATAATTGCGGATAAACTACTGGGACAGCGAAAATCGGTTTTTGTTGGTGGATTATTACTGGTAGCCGGGCATAGCGTACTTGCCATAGAAGAGCTTTGGGCATTTTATATGGGTCTGATATTAATTGTGATGGGGGTTGGGATGCTTAAACCCAACATCTCTACCATGGTAGGGGGCTTGTACCCTAAGAACGAACAGAACAAGCGCGATATGGGGTTCTATATCTTCTATATGGGGATCAACCTCGGGGCTGCCGTGGCTGCGCTGGTAGTAGGCTATGTAGGCGAGAATATCGGATGGCATTACGGTTTTGGACTCGCAGGTATCGGAATGGCCCTGGGACAGCTTACCTACTGGTACGGGCAGCGCTACCTGAAACATGTAGGGAACCTTGTAGTGGATACCCGGGAAGATGGTACGAGTAAGGAAAGCAAGAACCTGATAGGTGCCATTTTCAATCATTCCAATTCTATCGCAGGCTTCACCATCAGTGTCCTGGTTGGGATAGCTGTTTGGGTCTTCGGGGGCTCCTGGTCCTACGGCCTGCTGATCATAGGACTGGCCTTTGCAGTAGGTGTGGCCATAGTGGTGTATAACGATGGAAACAAGGTTGAAAAAGACCGGATCCTGGTGACTTACCTGTCCTTTCTTATCATTATCATTTTCTGGGGTGCCTTTGAACAGGCCGGAGGATTGATGAATGTGTACGCTGCTCAGAAAACAGATTTACGACTGGCAAGTTTTAATGTGCCGGCGAGTTGGTTTCAATCCGTAAATGCCCTGTTTATCCTCATTTTTGCGACCATAGTGGGTAGCTTCTGGGTATGGTGGAAAAACCGTAACAAGGAGTCGTCCTCCTTGTTTAAAATGGCCATAGGGGTCATCATTATGGGATGGGGATTCTTCTTCATGTCAGTGGCCAGCCAGGAAGTAGGTTATGACGCTGCCGGTGAGGTCATCCAAAAGTCGGGTATGCAATGGCTCGTCCTGGCTTATTTATTCCATACCCTGGGGGAACTATGTGCTTCTCCAGTAGCCCTGTCCTTTATTACAAAACTGGCTCCGGATCGCTGGATGGCCTTTATGATGGGGGCCTACTTTGCAGCAACAGGTCTCGGAAATAAAGTAGCCGGCCTTTTGGGGGAATCGGCCACAGACTATGGTGAATTTGCCATATTTACCGGGATAGGGGTCTTCTGTACCGTCTTTGGAATACTGGTAATCCTCGTTCTGAAACCTCTGAAACGTCTTACACACGGGGCTGAGGAACTTGAGGGTTCAAAGCACGACGAAACAGAGGGTTTTGAACTAGCAGACGAATGAACCAGGGCTTAACCAGCATATACCAAGAAAACCAAACAGCTGATTATGAATACAGATATTGAAAATCTATTCAAGGACAAGGTATTGGGTCACCCTGCCGGTCTGATGATCTTGTTTTTTACCGAAATGTGGGAGCGCTTCTCCTTTTATGGAATGCGCATCCTGCTGGTCCTGTTCCTTACTGCGCCTCTGATTAGTGACAATCCAGGCTGGGAATGGCCCAGGGAAAATGCCCTGGCCCTCATCGGTACCTATGCTTCCTTGCTGTATTTGACTCCAATAATAGGGGGCCACATTGCGGATAGGTATACCGGGTATAAAGGTGCGGTAATTATCGGGTGTTTTATTATGACCCTGGGGCATGCCTCCATGGCATTGGAAATGACCTGGTCGTTTTACCTGGGACTGGCCTTGCTGGTCATAGGAACAGGCTTCTTCAAACCTAATATGACTGCGGTTATATCTGAGATGTACAAAGGAAAAGAATCTAAAAAAGATGGGGCCTACACTATTTTTTACATGGGGGTCAATGCCGGGGCATTCTTCGGGATGATGCTTTGCGGATACCTTGCAGAGAACTACGGCTGGTCCTGGGGATTTGGCCTTGCGGGGATCTTCATGTTCATGGGCATGATGCAGTTCTGGCTGGCACGCAGCCTTTTTGGCAAGGTAGGTGACAAACCCGAACGAACCCACGAAAAAAAGATGCAACCGGCAGAGGCAGAAAGCGGATCCGGGGAAGGGGAGAAACTCAATCCCTTTACCCTGTTTGATAAAATCCTTATCGTCCTTTCCGTTGTGGGAGGGCTGCTGTACCTCTTTAATGATCCGGTATCCAAAATCAGTAACGCCAACCTCCTGAATTTTGAATTGCTAGGACTGGACGGATCGAATGCCACTGTGCTGATTGCCTTGTTTTTATTTTTGGTCCTTATTATTACCAGGACATTCCGCTATACCACTGTGGTCCGGGACCGGATTATTGCCGTGGCGATCTTTGGGATTTTTACAATATTTTTCTTCTCGGCCTTTGAACAAAGCCTGGGCTCTATGACCCTCTATGCCCGCGATTATACAAACCGGAGCCTGATTGGGTCTGCCTCCATGATCTTCAAGATTGTGGATGCCCTGCTGACTACGGTACCCCTTATGGTGATTACCTGGGTACTGTACCTCCTGTTCAAAAAAACCTATACCAGGATCCCTTTATCCAATATTTTTCTGGCCCTTGCCTTTGTTGGGATTTGGTCCCTCGTAATATGGAGACTGGTAGACAAGTTTTCCCAGGAAGGCAACGAAGTGGAGGCCAGTTGGTTTGCAATCCTGAATTCCTTCTTTATTATCACCCTTGCCCCACTCTTTTCACGTTGGTGGGAAAGCAAGTATAATCCGAGTGCTGCCATGAAATACGGACTGGGCCTCATATTACTGGGCCTGGGATTTGCCATTTTGGCCTTTGGTTCTATCGACATTCCCCAGGGAGCAAAAACAGCCTCAGTTAGCATGGTGTTCCTGATCCTTGCATATCTGCTGCATACTATGGGGGAATTGTGCCTTTCCCCGGTTGGACTGTCTTACCTAAGCAAGTTGGTGCCCGCCCGCATGATAGGTTTTATGTTTGGGATTTGGTACCTCGCTATTGCCATCGGGCAAAAAGCAGCCGGTTCTTTAGGGGGCCTTATTGATAAGGTGAGCGAACAGTATTCACTTACGGTCTTTTTTCTGATTTTTACCCTTGCGCCCATTGGGGCAGGGCTGGTTTCCATACTACTTAACCCTTTATTAAAAAGGTTGATGCACGGTGTACGATAGGACCTAAGGGCTTAAATCTATACTGTAACTACCTGCTTCACCCGTATAGTGAAAGGCAACCTTATTTGCCTTACAACTTTTTTTCCATCGCTCAACGAGGTAGTTCGGATTACTGCCATCTGCAATGATCACGGAAGGTTGGTGATAAGCGATGTAGCGGTCGAGATTGATCCTGGGTGACTCACTTAGCCATACCTGACTTTGGGGTACGGGCGGGAATGGAATTCCGTACGTATCCGGGCGTACTAAAGGAATATCTCCTATCTGGTAGAACCTGTTCAGATCAACATAATCCACTTCCTTTATCCTTGCACCTATCCGAAAATCCTTTACTAACCTACCCATCATTTCAGGTTTTGAGGAATGGAGGGAAAGTCTTGTGCCATGTTGGTGCATCAGCACTGAATTGTTGTACTGATGCATGATCAGGACCCGCGATGTTTGCCGGGTTTGATATGCCGTGTACAGGCCCCATGCCTGGACAAGAAATAGCAGGCATAAAGCATTCCTAAGTCTAATGTAGGAAGGTTTTTTGATTAGGACCATCAGACTGATCAGGAAAGCATAGGCCAAAAGCACATCCATATGATCAAATGACAACCCTTCAAAAAAGAATGCCTCCTGTTCGGACACCCATTGTACAAAGTCGTTCATATAGGAGATCACCTGGTTATAAACCTTTGCTAGCCCTGCTGGCAGCTTTTCCAGTAAGGATAAGGCGGAAATCAGGATCCCCCCTCCCAATATGATCCCGAGGGAAGGAATAATCACCAGGCTGCTGATAAGGAATAAGGCAGGGAATTGATGGAAATAATAAAGGCTTATGGGGAGTACGCCCAATTGTGCAGAGAGGGATACCACAATCAACTGCCATACTTTTCGCAGGAACCAGGATCTGGGTTTCCATAAGGGCTGCAGCGCAGGGTACACCCAGAGGATGGCCATGACGGCAGCATAGCTCATCTGAAACCCCACCTGGAAGATCAGGAGCGGGTCAACCACCACCAGCAGGAAAAACATGGATAAGGCCAGGGTATTATAAGCTTGCGACAAACGGTTGAGGAAAAGGGTATAGGCAAGGAAGGAGAACATCGCTGTAGCCCGGATCACAGACGCACTAAAACCGGTGATCAAGGCATAGATCCAAAGCGCGATTACTGCCATTGCAAGTGACAGGTAACGCCCTTTCGGAAGGTAGGAAAGCGGTTGAAAAAGATAACGTAAAATAAGTAGTATGATTCCAATATGCAGGCCGGAAATAGCCAGTATATGCATGGCCCCTGCACGTTGGTACTGTCTTATCGTTTCCGGGGCAATATCTGCCCGTTGTCCTAACAGCAGGGCCTTGATGATCCCAAACTCCTTATCCCCGAAGTCCGCTTTTTCCAGTTTATTGATCAGCTGCCTTCTAATGCTGCTAGCCCATCCTTTTAGGCTGGAACCTGATCCTTCCAGCGCGAATACATGATCGTGGGCTACCTGTAATTGATGATGGATGTTCTGTTTCCTGAGGAATTCGGAATAATCCCATTGGTAGTTGTTTTTCGCCGAAGGGATCTCCCTTGCACTACCCCAAACCATAAGCTCATCATCAATTTTGAAACGGCTGTTCATGGGTTTGGCGGGTTTACGCAGCAGCAAACGGATCTTTCCCCTAACCGGCCTCCCATCAACCTGCAATACCCGACCCGTATACACCTGATAGTATTTGTTTTCCTTGCCAAGGTCGAGGATCCTGAGCTGCCAAGCCCCTGGGGCATTTATATCATTTTTAGAGTAGTGCCGGGGCAGCTTAGGGTCAAGCGCCAGGGTGCACAATACCATTCCCGTTAGCAGTGTACTCAGGACAGCACCTAGCGCAAAGGCTTTGGGAAGATAAGATTTCCTCAAGGCTGTCCATCCAAGGAAGCAGAGGGATAAAAGCGCCAAGCTGCAGACCGGTTTAGGGGGAATGTCAAGGAGATATCCAAGGAGTATCCCTGATACCAAAAACAGGGTAAGTTTTACTGCAATAAATTCAAATGGTTTCATCCTAAAGGATGCGGGTGGCTTTTACAAAAGCATAATTCCAAAACCCTTCCCGCAGGGAGGATACGATAACCCCCCTCGAGGTGGTAGCATGTATAAACCTGATGTCATTGTCACTAACTGAGACCACCAGACCCACGTGGTTGATCCGCTTTCCGCTGGCTTTCGTCTTAAAGAACAAAAGGTCTCCTTTTGTGACTTCCTCTACCCTGATGCGTTTCCCTTCATCGGCCAGTTGGTGGGAGGTACGGGGTATCTCAACCTGGTGCCTGGAAAACGACACATACAGCAGTCCGGAGCAATCCATACCCTTCATGGAGGTTCCCCCGTATTTGTACTTTACTCCGGAATAGGACAGGGCAGTGTTGATGATTTTATCAGCTTTATCCAGGGTAGGGGCAGAAGTAGAATGGGTCAGTGAGTCCTTGTTTTCAGGTGTTGAGGCAGAGGGGGTTTCAGCGGCAACGACGGTAACCTTACGTTTTTTCCCATAGGTGGTTCGCTTCTTGACGGCACCACAGCCCACAATGAAAAACGCAAGTAAAACTACAGAAATCCTCCAACCCATATCAGGAACAATTACCAACTGTTCCCCTCAAAATTACATTTTTTCCAGAATTAACCTTGCAGTCTTGCGGCTGGCCCCCGGACCCCCCAGCATTTTTTTTAGCTCCTGATAGGCTTTTAGCTGCATGTCCCGGGCGGGGCCATTGAGGATGGTTTTCAATTCGGAGGTAAGGCTTTGGTGGTTGAGCTGGGATTGTATCAGCTCAGTGACTACGTCCCGTTCCATGATCAGGTTCACCAGGGAAATATAGTCCAATGTTATGATCCGCCTGGCGATCTGGTAAGACAGCCAGCTACCTTTATAACAGACTACCTGCGGCACTTCGAATAATGCCGTTTCCAGCGTGGCCGTACCACTGGTAACCAGAGCTGCGTGGGCGTTGCCCAGTAGATCATAGGTCTTGTTTGATAGGAGGATTGCTGAACTGCCCTTTAAGAGGGCCTGATAGAAGGCGGTATCAAGACTGGGTGCCCCGGCAACTACAAATTGGTAGTCAGGAAAATCGGCAGCCGTCTTAAGCATTATGGAGAGCATTTTGGTCACTTCCTGCTTCCTGCTGCCCGGCAACAGGGCAATAATGGGTTTGTTCGGATGCAATCCGTTTTCCGTTCGGAAAGCATCAGGGTCAGACGGGGGGAAGTCCGCGATCGCGTCGAGCAGGGGATGCCCTACAAAGTCGACATCCATACCGTGTTGTGCATAAAATTCTGTTTCGAAGGGCAGGATAACATACATGGCATCAATATCCCTCTTGATCTTGGCTACTCTCCCGGCCCGAGAGGCCCAGACTTGCGGAGAGATGTAGTAGTTCGTGGTATATCCTTTCTGTTTTGCCCATTTGGCAATCCTAAGGTTAAAGCCCGAAAAGTCGATAAAGATGATCACATCGGGAGAGAAAGTGGCAATGTCCTTTTTGCAGAACCCAATGTTTCTGAAGATCGATCGCAGGTTAAGCAGCACTTCCGCAAATCCCATAAAGGCCATGTCGCGGTAGTGCTTAACAAGCACCCCACCGGCCTTTTCCATGAGGCCACCACCCCAACAGCGGATTTCCGCCCCATCGTCCTCTTTTCTGAGGGCTTTGATGAGGTTGGAGCCGTGTAAATCGCCCGAAGCTTCCCCTGCAATGATATAGTACTTCATCTCAGAACAACTTGTAATACAGGATGATCAGGGCTGTAAGTACGGTCGCCAGCAGTACTCCCCTTGCCCGCTGGTCCCTCCTGATTTTCAGAAACCCGAAGAAAGCAATTAGATTAAGGATGGCCCCAAGGGCGAGCAAACTGCCCACATACCCTTGTTGCGCCGCGGCTTCAAAGGTTTCCTCAATCCCCATATCCGAGAATAGCAGGATGTACAACAAAGTCCCGATGGTGTTGGCGATAAGCCCCACGATAAATCCGATAAGTATTTCTTTTTTATTATTCATTAAGTGTCCAGTTATTTACGTCCTGAATAGCGTGGTGAGCAGTTAGGTCAAATTGAGTGGGGACCACGGATACATAGCCGTTTGCCAGCGCCCACTCATCTGTGTCCTGTCCCTTGTCCAGCAAGACAAACTCCCCGGTGAGCCAGTAGTAATCTTTTCCCATGGGATTCGTCCGCTTGTCAAATTTTTCTTTCCAATTGGCCCTCGCCTGTCGGCATACCTTGATCCCGGCAGGAACTTGACCATTGGTTTTTGGAATATTCACATTTAGGACCACTCCCTTGGGGATACCGTTGACCAGGGCCTCCCTTACAATCCTTTTTATACTTGCCTCAGCTGTTGTAAAATCGGCATTCCAGGAATAATCACATAGCGAGAAACCGATGGCTGGGATACCTTCTATACCCGCTTCTATTGCAGCACTCATAGTGCCGGAATAAATTACGTTGATTGAGGAATTGGAGCCGTGGTTAATCCCACTCACACACAGGTCGGGTTTTCTCGGAAGGAGCTCCTGAAGGGCCAGTTTAACACAGTCTGCAGGTGTACCGCTACAGCTGTATTCAAGGGGGGCATCCTCGCCCTCTTCAAAAATGACCTGTTTGGAATACAAAGTATTGTCCAGGGTAATGGCATGTCCCATGCCTGATTGCGGACTATCCGGTGCAACTACCACAACCTCCCCTATTTCCTTCATGTAAGCTACCAGTGCGCGAAGGCCCGGAGCCGTTATTCCATCGTCATTTGTAACCAGAATAAGGGGTTTTTGCATTCCGTATACTTTATGAAGCAAAAATACGTTTTAATACGGTATTGCCTGCAAAGGGATATAGGCTTTCCCTATGGTTTATCGGCACAAATCAGGGAAATCGCCCTGTCTGGAAGTGCGTGAATACCGTTGGGAACAGAATCCGTAACTGGCAGTACCTTGGGGCTTTAACATAAAATTAATGCCGGGAGCGGTCTCACTGGCATGGTTTTTTCAGTATATTAGAGACTTGAAAAATTATGGTATCTGTATTATTCGTGCTGCCACGGATGTATGAAGGAGATACAGAATAATAAGCCTAAAGAAAATTACATGAAAAGGAATTTTATCCTCGGATTTTTAATAATCCTGATTGCAGGTGCCTCCTGCAGTTTTACCAATAAAGCATTTGAGACTGATGACAAGGACAAGCTCCTGCTTGACCTGATTACCTATGTCTTGGAAAGGGGACATTACGAGCCCAAAGATATTGACGATGATTTTTCTGTTAATGTTTTTGAGGATTTCATAGACATTATTGATCCCACCAAGCGGTATTTTCTTGAAGATGACATCCTGGAATTTGAGCGTTATAAATTCCAGCTGGATGATCAGATCAAAAATACAGACATCAGTTTCTTCAATTTGGTGCATGACCGACTGGTGGAGCGTATGGCGGAAGCCGAGGACATCTACAAGGAAGTATTGGAAGCTCCTTTCGATTATGGTGTCGAGGAGTCGATTAATGTGGACTACGAAAACGAAGGTTTTGTATCCAACAGAAAAGCGCTTAAAGAGCGATGGAGAAAACAGCTGAAGTTGTCTACCATAGCCACCTATGACACTAAGATCAAGAACGAAACCAAAAAGGCAGAAACCGAACCAGGTTACAAAATGCCTTCACTGAAGGAGATTGAGGAAAGTGCGCGCCTGGCGACCCGCACAACGCTTGACGAATTCTTTGATTTTATCAACGATTTAGAAAGAAAAGACTGGTTTGTTCAGTATTTGAATACCATTGTGGATGAGTTTGATCCACACACCTACTATTTTGCCCCGGATGACAAGGATAAGTTTGACATCAGCATGTCAGGTAAATTCGAAGGGATTGGGGCCAGGTTGCAGAAAAAGCCGGATGGTGCCAAGATTGTGGAGATTATCTCTGGTGGACCTGTTTGGCGTGACCAGAAATTGGAAGTGGGGGACGAGATCCTCAAGGTAGGCCAGGATGGCGAAGCTCCCGTAGATATTGTGGGTATGCGACTGGACGATGCGATAAAATTGATCAAGGGCCCAAAAGGTACGGTAGTAGACCTAACAGTGAGGAAAGTTGACGGAACCATAGAAGTGGTATCCATTACACGTGATGTGGTGGAACTGGAAGAGTCTTATGCCAAGTCGGCTACCGTGATCAAAGGCAACCAGAAATTCGGAATCATTCACCTTCCCAAGTTTTATGTAGATTTCAATGATTACTCCGAGCGCAATGCAGCTACGGATGTGGCCAAGGAAGTAAAACGCCTCAAACAGGAAGGTGTTCAGGGATTGGTACTCGACCTCAGGGACAATGGAGGAGGATCTCTGAAAACGGTTGTTGAGATGGCTGGTCTCTTTATCAAGGACGGCCCAATCGTACAGGTAAGGTCTTCCGGGCGAGATAAGGATGTGTATGAGGACAAGGATGAGCGTATCCAATGGAACGGACCGCTGGTTATCCTGGTCAACGAGCTTTCGGCCTCTGCCTCTGAAATCCTTGCCGCTGCTATGCAGGATTACAAACGTGCCATTGTTATAGGCAGCAAACAGACCTTTGGAAAGGGAACTGTCCAGAATGTAATCCCTCTTGAGAATATCGTACGCAGCAATGAGCACGGAGATTTGGGAGCTCTGAAACTCACCACGCAGAAGTTCTACCGGATTAACGGTGGGTCTACCCAACTCGAAGGGGTGAAAAGTGATGTGGTGGTACCGGACCGGTATAGCTATATCGATCTTGGGGAACGCGACCAGTCGAACCCTTTAAAATGGGATAAGATCTCCCCGGCAAGCTATCAGCCTTGGGAGGGGTATATCGACTATGAAGCTACCATCGCCAACAGTAAGAAGAGGATGAGTGAGAATCCGCAGATCAAGCTCATTGAAGAAAATGCACAATGGCTGAAAAAGCAGCAGGAGCAAACGATTATTTCCCTGAACTACGA
>NZ_CEYNTP010000015.1:0-22637 GCF_982873095.1 Lentiprolixibacter sp.
CGCGACTGGGCCTGGCTCACCCAGGTGGAAAGTCAGCAACGCATTGAATTGTACAACCAGTGGATGCCGCACATCCATGTAGACTTCCACGAACAATCCGTCAACAGTCCGTATTATTTTGCCCCGGCAGCAGAGCCTTACCATGAGGTGATCTCCAATTTCCAGCGGGAATTTCAGGAAACGGTGGGCAAGAACCACGCACGGTATTTTGACAGGGAAGGGTGGTTTTATTTTACCAAGGAGCGGTTCGACCTTTTTTATCCCAGCTATGGGGATACCTACCCCACCTATAATGGGGGGATTGGAATGACCTATGAGCAAGGCGGAAGCGGCAGGGCCGGCCTGGGAGTCATTACCGCCAATGGGGATACCCTGACCCTCAAAGACCGGATTGCACATCATCGCACTACGGGCCTTTCTACGGTGGAAGTGGCCTCACAGAATACGAAACGACTGAATGAGGAATTCCGGAAATTCTATCAACCTAAGAATTATAAATACAAGAGCTATGTCCTGAAAGGTAATGAAGACATGATCAGCAGCCTGGCCGACCTTTTAAACAAACACAAGATAGAATATGGATTCGCCAGGGATGGTCAGGCCAAAGGATTTCGTTATACTACTGGTCGAAAGGGTACCATGTCCCTGAACAATAAAACATTGGTAGTCTCCACGAACCAAAAAAAGGGAACACTCGTTAAAGTACTGTTTGAGCCGAATGCCAAACTCAGTGATTCCCTGACCTATGACATCACCGCCTGGTCCCTGCCCTACGCGTATGGCATGGATGCCCTGGCCTCCGAAACACTAATTAACACATCGGAGGGAGAAGAGACTGCTTCACCAACTTTAGCTGGCAAAATAAACGAAGAGACCTACGCTTACCTGGCCGACTGGAACAGTATGAAGGATGCCCGTTTTCTGGCGGACCTCTTAAAGGAAGGGATCCGTGTTAGGCATGCGGTAAAACCCTTCCGGCTGAACGGAAAACAATACAAACGGGGAACACTGATCATTACCCGCTCAGACAACAAGTTCAAAAAAGACTTTATCAGTACCCTAAAAAAGATTGTGGGATCCCATAAAAAACTGGACCTCGAAACCGCAGCAACAGGCTTTGTTGAGGAAGGTAAAGATTTTGGGTCCGGTTATGTGCAGATGATCCCGAGGGCCAAGGTGGGGGTGGTTATGGGAGACCCTGCTTCTACGTTGCGGTACGGGGAGATCTGGCACTTTATGGAACAACAGCTCGGCTATCCCTTTGCTGCCCTGGATGCCGAATACCTCAACCGGGTAGACCTCGATGCGTACGACGTGCTGGTGCTGCCAGGTGGGAACGGGTACCGCAATTTGTATAAAGATGGCTTACTCAAAAAGCTCAAAGCCTGGGTAAGTGCAGGAGGCAAGCTGATTGCCATGGGGCGCGCGATTCGTGGCCTGGGCGGAGAAGAAGGTTTCCGCATCAAAAACAAGGAAGATAATGGCAATTTTGGTCAGGAAGAGCTCATATCCTATGCGGCTACACCAAGGGAACGGATGAAGAACCAGATCACAGGTGCCATTTTCAAAGCAAAGGTAGACACCACCCATCCCCTTGCCTTCGGCTATGACAGCACTTACTTTACCCTTAAATTGGGGGCTGACACCTACGAATATTTATCTTCCGGCACAGTCGTATACCTGGAAGAAAACATCAGGGCCGTAGCCGGATTTGCCGGAAGTGAGGCGCAGAAAAGGCTGGGCAGTACCCTGCTTTTTGGAGTAGAAAACCACGGGAGGGGATCCGTAATCTACATGGTAGACAATCCCTTGTTCCGGGGGTTCTGGGAAAATGGGAAATTGTTTTTCGCCAATGCTCTATTTATGGTGAATTAGCAGCCTTCTAGTACAACATAAAGGATGCAAATATGAGTCCGATAAAAGCGATTGGGCCAATCACCAGCATGTAAATAAAAGAGATGATACCACTCTTAAAAAAAGCGCCAAACCAGCTGCTCCTGTAAAAATTCCGTAAGGCGATCATCAGATAGACCAGAAAAGACAGGGAAAACAGGAACTCCAGCCAGAACGGAAGGTCAAATGCCTTGTTGGCCAGGATGAGCAAACTGAAAACTGTAAACAAAAAGGTGAAATAGTAGAAACTAAACACCATATGGTGGGCAAAATTCCCCCTTCTCCAGTAGAATATTTTCAGGAGGACAGCAAAGAGTGGCATGAGCAGAAACATGGCTATGGGAATAGTATCGTAGATCGTTTGTAGGATACCCCCACCTCTTTGTTCGTAAAATTTCAACATTTGCTGATAAAACCTTTTTGTAAAGCCCCCAACATTATCTTCCATCCCCATGGCCTTCAGTTTTTCCTCCTCTGAGGCCCCAATGGCAATTAAGGAATCTAGTTTTTCTCGTTTGAAATTAAATGAGACATTGGGTGCACTGGCTCCTATGTTCATTACAGAGTCTATGGCTGCTAAGTCCTCATCTGACATTCTTGTGAACTTTTGATTCTCTTTGAGTGCTTTACGGGCCTGTTCCATAGCAATGGAGTCCTGCTCCATTTTTACTACAGAATCCAGCACAATTTCCTGGTCGAATCCTTTTTCGAGGGCCTGCGATACTTCTGAATCCGCTTTGCGGACACTAAAAGAAAACAGGAAAAAGAACAAGACGGAAATAAAGAGGTAGAACTGTGCAGGATGCAGGTATTTCAGCCGTTTCCCGTCCACAAAACGCCTGGGCAAGACCCCCGGCTTGAACATCAAAGGGATAAAACTCCTGAAAAAACGGGCATCAATGGAAAAATAGTTTTCTATGGTGTTGCTGAACAACACCCCGAAAGTGAGGTCGTCTGCCACCTCCTGTCCACAATAGGGACAGTAGTCGAAGGAAGCATCGAAAGGCTTTTCGCAATTTTTACAGGGATGGGTCTCCATGGTTGGGTTGTTCAAAATTAAAATTACCAAAAAAATGGAAATCCCCTAATCGTCCCTAAGGCATTAATTGATTTTATCTATTTTTAAACCTTTGCCAACTTAGGTTGCTGCATACAATTTAACCCTTTCGCATATGACACGTAATTTGCTTCCAATCCTGTTTATGCTCGCTGTTTTGTCCGCGTCTCTAAGGGCGCAGGAGAATGACTATTCCAGTGCAGTTGAGCGGCTGGTTACTACCTATATGGACAGCTTATCCCTAGTAGGGATGTCTGTGGCTGTAATTGATGATCAGAAAACAGTATACAAGAATTCGTTTGGCTACGCCAACCTCGAATTGGGGGTAAAGATGTCTGACAGTTCGGTTTACAGGATCTGGTCGATTTCGAAACAGTTCTGCGCTGTTTCCATATTTAAACTTGAAGAAGAAGGCAAGCTGTCAATAAGTGATCCTATTAGCAAATATCTCGACTCCCTCCCTCCCACCTGGCGAGAGATAAGCATAGAACAATTGCTCAACCAAACGGGCGGGGTCAAGGATTACCTCAATGATTATAAAGAAGGGGAAAAATTACACAGTACACCTTTCGAAATAGTTCGAGATTCTGCTGCGACATTGAAATTCGCCCCCGGGGAAGACTGGAGTTATACCAATACAGGCTATTGGGTTCTAGCTAAAATTGTGGAGAAGGTAAGCGGCCAGGATTACCATGACTACCTGCAAAGGGAATACTTTACCCCTATCAAGATGGTCGACACACAAAAAATGGATTTTTTCCGCATAATCAAAAACAGGGTTAACGGTTACCGAAGTCCTAAAGGTGTTCCCAGTAATTCAACAAGGTACCTGGATGAAAACCACCTGGCCAAAGGGGATGCTGATCTTGTTTCTTCCCTGGACGATTTAAATAAGTGGGCACTGGCCTTATTTTCTGGACAGGTTATTTCGCAAAAAATATTAGAACGCGCCTGGACAAAAGCCAAGACCAATGATGGGAAAGCAGTAAATGCAGAATGGATCATTTATTACGATGATAAAGCGTCCTATGGTATGGGATGGTTTATAAGTGAGTTGAATGGGGAAAAAATCGTTTGGACACCCGGTGCCGGAAGAGGGTTCTCAACAACAATTCTAACAGTACCCGGTAAGGACCTTCACATTATTGTACTCAGCAATGCCCGCAGATTCCTAATTGCCGATAAGTTAGCCATGGCCATTGCCAAAGAATTGATCTCCCAATAGACATGAGAGATCCACGCATTATAAAGGTCAAACCACTGAAATTAAGGGGTATTCATATAAGGATGAATCTCTCGCACAACCAGACAAGGGAACTGTGGCAAAGGTTCATGCCAGAATGGAAACTGACCGGATTACCGATGTCCGAATTTTACTCTGCTGAAGTATATCCCAAAGGCTACTTCTCCTCCTTCGATCCCAACAAGGATTTTGAAAAATGGGCCGCTGTGCCAGAGACTGGTCTATCTCCCATTCCTGAGACGTGGGACAGGCTTGAGGTCCCTCCGGGGCTATATGCGGTGTTTCCTTATAAAGGGAGATCCAGTGAAGTATATAAGATGTACCAATACATCTTCGAAACCTGGATGCCGAAATCCGGTTACCAGGTAGATGAGCGGCCGCATATGGCCGTGATGGGGGAGAAATACAAAAATGATGACCCGGAATCAGAGGAAGAGCTATGGATTCCGGTAAAAGCCCGGTAGTACGACTGACTACTCCTGCTTCAGGTAGGCTTCCACATAATGGTGGGTATTTTCGTACTCGTCTTTAAGGGCTTTGAGGGTGGCAACTACTTCCTGCTGTTCGGGGTATGATGGGTTCAGGCAATCCCTGAGTTCCGTATCAGAAACCGTGATCAGGATATACCAGAATTCATCATTGGAAGCATAGGTGCCGTCCAAAATGGGGTCCCCTCCCTGGTTAACCAGCACGGCATCAATGAATAGGGGAATGAGATTAAGGGTGACGTCCCTTTTGGGTCGTTCGTGAAACGACATATAATAGGTAGTGCCATCAACATCGAAGGGCAGATTTTCCTCTATATTGACATTTAACTGTCCCAACTTCCAATACAAAAAACGATAAAATTCATCTGCATTCTTTTCATCCTCAAATACAAAGGCATATTTGCGAGGCAGGTCCCTTTTGAAGCGTTTGGCTACCACAATCTTATAGTCTTTAATGTCTGGTGCAATTTTTATGGGGATACAAGAAGCCAGGAGCAACGGGACGAGACAAAGGAGCAGCTTTTTCATGTTGGCAGGTTTACAGTAAATACACAAAGATTATACCATAGGTGTATGCTGCAAAGATCTTTTGGGATATTGGGGAAAGCTTTCTAGTTTTAGGAGGCCTAACACAGAAGGAGTGATCCAAAAAATCGACCATACGGATGTTGCTGTGGCGCAACAGCTCTATGAACTTTTCCAGGCTTCCTATGCCGTGGAAGCGAAGTTGCTGGGAGCTGTTGATTTCCCTCCCCTAAAGCGTAAAGTGGATAGTCTTATGGCAAGCCAAAACGTATTTTACGGCTATTTTATGGGGGATATCCTGGCTGCCGCCACCGAGATCGATCAGGGTATGGAGGCTACCCATATTCAGAGCCTGGTGGTTCATCCCAGGTTCTTCCGGCAGGGGATCGGAGCTGCGCTGGTCACTTTCATTCTGGAAACTTACAGCGCAAAAGTGTTTACCGTGGAAACCGGAGCAGCAAACGGTCCGGCCACCCAACTATACCGAAAAATGGGCTTCCGGGAACTATATGAATACGATACGGACCATGGGGTCAGGAAAGTGCGTTTTGAGAAGGTAATAGCTGTCTAGCAGCATGCAACAAGTTCTCGTTAAGCTTTTAAACTATATCTATTGGACTTGAAAAAAGAAATATTAGAGAAAATAATGGCGTCGGGAACGGTTTGCCTTTTGGTATTGGCATTTCTAATTCCCGCCTATTATTATCCGGACTTACCCGATCAAATCCCTAGCCATTTCAATGCAAGCGGTATCGCTGACAGTTACAGTGGAAAAAGCATGGTCTGGTTCATGCCCATTCTCGGCTCACTAATGTGCTTTGGACTATTCAAACTCCGCAAAAATTTCCCGAAGTTAAATCCCAGGGTTACAGAGCGGGAAAGAAGGATCGCCGGGAAAGTTCTGCTTATCTCAGGGTTTCTTGTTGCGCTTTCCTTCGCCTATATCAACATACAGATCGTCTTCATAGCCCTGGGGAAATCAGAAGAGCTTGGCAGCTGGTTCCTCCCGGTGTTTGTAGGTGCATTTCTCGTGTTTCCACTACTCCCTTTGATCAACTCGAGAAAGGCCGAAAAATAATTGATGTAGACATACTTCAAAAAAAATGGCCCGGAACCGGGCCATCTTCTTACTTCAATATTTAGATGTTATGCGATTACACGTCAAATCGGTCGAGGTTCATCACCTTGTTCCAGGCTTCGACAAAATCGTTAACAAACTTGCCTTTGGCGTCATCACAAGCATATACTTCTGCAAGGGCCCTCAGTTCAGAGTTGGAACCAAAAATCAGGTCAACCCGTGTTCCGGTCCATTTTACTTCACCGGTCTTGCGGTCACGCCCTTCGAATACCTCCTCGTCGGCATCTACAGCTTTCCACTCTGTTCCCATGTCAAGCAGGTTGACGAAGAAATCATTAGTAAGGCTTCCCGGCTTTTCTGTAAATATGCCGTGCTTGGAGCCATCGTAATTGGCATTCAGTGCTCTCATTCCCCCAACCAGTACGGTCATTTCCGGTGCGGTCAGCGTCATGAGCTGGGCTTTATCTACCAGTAGCTCTTCGGTCCTGACAGAATACTTAGCCTTCAGATAATTCCTGAAACCATCTGCCTGCGGCTCGAGGACCTCAAAAGATTCCGCATCGGTCATTTCCGCTGTAGCATCTGTACGGCCTGGTGTAAATGGAACGCTTATGTTCGTTCCTGCATCTTTGGCCGCTTTTTCAACTGCAGCACATCCTCCGAGGACGATAAGATCGGCCAGGGATACTTTTTTGTTCCCACTCTGGTTCTTGTTAAAGTCTTCCTGTACTTTGGTGAGCCCGTCAAGCACCCGGCCCAATTGCACAGGGTTGTTGACTTCCCATTGATTCTGAGGTGCCAGACGCACACGTGCCCCATTGGCACCACCTCTGAAATCAGATCCCCTGAAAGTCGAGGCCGATGCCCAGGCTGCTCCTACCAATTCTGAAACGCTTAGGCCAGAAGCCAGGATGTTCGCTTTCAAAGCATCGATGTCTTTGGCATCGATCAATTCGTGGTCTACGGCAGGGACCGGATCTTGCCATACGAGGTCCTCTTTTGGTACTTCCGCACCCAGGTAACGGGATTTAGGTCCCATATCGCGGTGGGTAAGTTTAAACCAGGCCTTTTGATAGGCTTCTTTGAATTCCTCAGGGTTCTCCAGGAAATGCCTGGATATCTTTTCATAGGCGGGATCCATCCTCAGGGAAAGGTCGGTTACCAACATGAAGGGATCGTGCTTCTTTGCAGGATCATGCGCATCAGGCACTGTTCCTGCACCTGCACCCCCTTTAGGTTTGTATTGCCATGCACCTGCCGGGCTTTTGGTCAATTCCCACTCATAACCGAAAAGGTTCTCAAGGTACTTGTGGCTCCATTTGATCGGAGTGTCTGTCCAGGCTCCTTCCAGTCCGCTCGTGATGGTATCTGATCCTTTGCCCGTTCCGAAATTACTCTTCCAGCCAAGGCTCTGCATCTCAATCGGTGCTCCGGCCGGTTCGGCTTCCAGGTACTCCGCATCACTGGCCGCACCGTGGGTTTTACCAAAGGTGTGTCCTCCCGCGATCAGGGCAACTGTTTCATAGTCGTTCATCGCCATCCTGCCAAAAGTCTCACGAATATCGTGGGCAGCTGCAACAGGATCCGGATTGCCATTAGGTCCTTCAGGATTTACATAGATCAATCCCATATGAGCAGCACCCATTTGTTTTTCAAGTTCTCCTTTTTCATTGTAGCGGTCCTTGTTTCCTAACCATTCGGCCTCAGAACCCCAGTAGATATCTTCTTCAGGTTGCCAGATATCCTCACGCCCTCCGGCAAATCCATACATCGGTAAGCCCATGGATTCGTGGGCAACGTTCCCGGCTAGGATCAATAAGTCGGCCCAGGAAATTTTCTTCCCATATTTCTGTTTGATGGGCCATAACAGCACTCTGGCCTTATCGAGGTTGGCATTGTCTGGCCAGCTGTTCAGTGGGGCGAAGCGTTGTGCCCCTGTACCTCCGCCTCCTCGACCATCAGCAATACGATAGGTTCCTGCAGCGTGCCACGCCATACGAATAAAGAAGGGCCCGTAGTGTCCGTAATCAGCAGGCCACCAGTCCTGGCTGTCCGTCATCAGATCGGTAAGGTCTTTCTTGATCGCATCGAGGTCGAGCGATTTAAATTCCTTGGCATAATCGAAATCCTCATCCATTGGGTCAACCAAATTGGAATGTTGACGCAGGATGTTTAAGTTTAAGGAGTTAGGCCACCAATCGCGATTTGTGGTACCCCCACCTGCACTTTGCTTGAGTTCACCACTGAGAAATGGGCATTTGCCTTCTCCGTTGGTGTTAAAAGATGGGTTTGCATGCGGATTATTTTCCATGTACAAAAGCTTTTGAGTTGTGAATTATTTCAAATTTAGGATAATCTTTCCTTATTCTATCTTATATATTCATTCATAAAAACTATGGGAAAATAGGTGCAACCTATACCCCTGTAGCCCTCCCTCTTAAATTAAGGATTTTTCACGGTAAAACAATGGTTTACCGAGGCTGAGAAAAAGAAAGGCCGTGTTATTTTGCCGTGCAAATACGTGAAATCCGCAAGGGAATAAAATGACGATGGTCATGTGGGGTAAATCTCGCATTAAACGTTCCCTTATTGATGAAACGGAAGGCCTTGGAATGCCCTCTTCCGAATAATGGAAATGTGCCCCCGGGAACAGAATTTCCCCGGAGTTACCAATTCTTTTGTAAATTTCATTTTGTAACCTGCATTTTACTAACAACACTATAGATGAAGTCCACAGCAAAACAGATTGCCAAGCATTTCAGGGCCCTCTTCTTTGGGGGAAATTCCACAGGGGTATGCGTTAAAGATGCCCTCGAGGAAGTTAACTGGTTGCAGGCCACTACCTCTGTCCATAAGCTCAATACCATTGCAACACTGGTATTTCACATCCATTATTATATTGCCGCAGTACTCGAAGTATTAAGGGGAAAACCTTTGAATGCACACGATAAGTTCAGCTTTGATGCACCCCAAATCACCTCGGAAGACGAATGGCAAAAGTTTCTTGCCAAGGTATACGCAGACGCGGAAGCCATGACCTTGTTGATTGAAGCCCTGCCTGAAGAGCAGCTCTGGGAACACTTTGAATTAGAGAAGTACGGAAGTTACTATCGCAACCTGCACGGGCTAATTGAGCACAGCTATTATCATCTGGGGCAGATCTCACTGATCAAGAAAATACTCACCCGGGATCCCAAGGAGGGCAAATAACCCGCAGGTAAAGTATACTACCGATATGTAAAAAGAGTTAAAAATGAAGCACAAACCCCTGAGAATACCCGCGGGATTCCTGTTACCCACCTTGCTTCTAATGCTTTCTCTGAATAGCTGCAATACCCCTGAAAGTAAGATGAAGATCCAAACGGTTACCGGCACCATGGAAGCAGACACTTCCATGGTATGGCTTTCTCACGAGCATGTACTGGTAGACTTTATAGGGGCGGACAGTATTGAACCAACACGCTGGAACCAACCGGCCATCCTTCAGGAAGTGCTCCCCTATCTGGACTCCCTGAAAACGCATAAGGTAGATGTCTTTGTAGATGCTACTCCAAACTTTTTGGGGCGGGATGTTACCCTCTTACAAACCCTTAGTGAGCAGACCGGATTGCATATCCTGACCAATACCGGGTTCTATGGTGCCAGGAATAACAAGTACATCCCGGAACATTTTAAAAACCTGAGTCCGGAAGCACTTGCCGATCTATGGATTGAAGAATACAAAAATGGGATTTCTGGCAGTTCCGTGCGTCCCGGATTTATCAAGATCAGTGTAGATGATACCCTCCCGCTGAATGGGCTGCACCAAAAATTGGTCAAAGCGGCTGCCCTTACGCATAAAGCCACCGGACTTACCATTGCTTCCCATACAGGTAAGGCCTCGGCCTTGTGGCCACAGTTGGACATCCTCAAGGAAACAGGCGTAGCACCAACTGCCTTTGTCTGGATTCATGCTCAGGCAGAACCTGATAATGAAGAACTGCTCAAGGCTGCACAGACAGGGTGTTGGATAAGCCTGGACGGTTTAGGATGGGAACTGGACAACCATATTGAAAAACTACGGTTTGCCAGAAAAAACAACTTTCTCAACCGGATATTGATCTCTCATGATGCAGGTTGGTACGATCCGCAGAAGACAGAACAGGAAATTCAACCCTACACCCCACTATTCACTAAAGTCTATCCAAGATTAAAGGGATTGGGCTTTACGGAAGAGGAATGGAAACAGTTGGTCGCTGTTAATCCCGCAACGGCCTATCAGATCAAAATCAGGATGCAATAAAAAACCCATATCCCGGAAAGGGGATATGGGTTTTCCAATCAAACAATTCAACTAACTTATTGAAGCCAGCATATTGTACTTTTCCAGGAAGACGTCTAACTGTTCTTCCAGGCTTGGACTGCCAATAGATTGCAGGTCATAAAATACCCTTGTATTGGGTTTGTCTATTTGGATGACCCGGTTGAGGTCGATAGGGGTTCCGATGATCACAGCATCACAGTCACAGGCGTTTATGGTCGCTTCCAGGTCGAGTAGCTGTTGCTCACCATAGCCCATAGCTGGTAGAAGTTTACCAATTTCAGGATAGGTGGCGAAGGTGTCCTTCAATTGCCCTACCAGGTACGGCCTGGGATCTACCTGTTCGGCAGCGCCAAATTTTTGAGCTGCCAGGGTCCCGGCACCGAGGGTCATGCCCCCATGGGTTAGGGTTGGGCCATCCTCCACTACAAGTACGCGCTTCCCTTCTATCACCTTGGGATTAGCTACCCGAATGGGCGAGGCGGCATCAATTACCCTCGCATTGGGCACAGCATTCGCAATAATTTTTCTGAGTTTTAGCACATCCTCGGGATGGGCGCTGTCTATCTTGTTAATGATAACCACATTGGCCATTTTTAAGGTCACCTCTCCGGGATAATAGGCCAGGCCGTGACCTGGTCTGTGAGGATCGGTTACCGTGATATGCAGATCTGATACGTAGAAGGGGAAATCATTGTTCCCTCCGTCCCAAACAATCACATCACAACCGTCAGGATCATTTTCCGCTGCCCTGAGGATGGCTTCGTAGTCTACACCAGCATAGATCACGTTCCCCCGGACCACATGGGGTTCGTATTCCTCCATTTCTTCAATGGTGCATTGATACCGCTCCAGGTCGTCCAGCCGGGCATAGCGTTGTACCCGCTGCGCTTCAAGGTCACCGTAGGGCATGGGATGGCGGATTGCCACAACTTTGAGTCCCCGGGCCATCAAAAGCTCCACCAGTTGCCGTGCCGTCTGGCTTTTACCACAGCCCGTGCGCGTAGCTCCAATACTGATCAAAGGTTTGGTACTTTTAATGGAAGTTTCCTTGGGGCCCAACAACACAAAATTGGCACCAGCTGCCTGTACTTCCGCGCTTTTGTGCATCAGGGAGGCATAGGAGATGTCTGAATAGGCAAAAACCACATCATCTACCTTGAGCTCAGTAATGAGCCGGGTAACATCTTTTTCGTCATATATGGGAATCCCATCCGGGTATAATTTGCCGGCAAGCGCTGCCGGGTATTTACGATCCAGGATGTTTGGAATTTGAGCAGCCGTAAAGGCCACCACTTCATAGTTGGGATTGTCCCGGTACACCGTATTGAAATTGTGAAAATCGCGACCGGCCGCCCCCATTATCAGGATTCTTCTTTTCATTGTATTGGGTTTGTTTTTGTTCATCTTAAGCGCCCACAAAGGTAGTTGAACCCCCCCGGGAGAAATATGATTTTTATCATTGTTCCAATAGGATTGATCGCCCATTTCATGGTCTATTCCTGATTAAAATCTCTTACCTTTAACTCCGATGAATATGTCTACCGTTATGAAAATTTTATCCCCGATTGAGAGAAGTGATTTCAGGACACAAAAACTGGAGAAACGCTACCAAAAATTTCAAAAACTCACCAACGAAATCCGGGACAGGGAAATACGGGAATCGGTTATTGCACGAATCAACAAGGTAATTGAAAAACTGAATCTGGCTTCCACCGGAGACAAAACCTTCCCTGTAAGCTTACGAAAAGCCCAAAACAACATTGTTAATATCCTGCTCAGGGAAGCAAAGGTCGTTCCAAAGAACTACTACAGGAACTTGTGGTTGGGCCTGGGTATGGCGGTATTTGGAGTGCCTATGGGCATGGCCTTTGGCTTCGCACTGGATAATATGGCCTTTCTCGGAATTGGTATACCAATAGGAATGGCCATTGGGATAGGCATTGGGACGGCCATGGATGAACAAGCGAAGAAAGAAGGAAGGCAACTCGAAGTAGATTTGGGGTAATGTGTAACTTCAGGCAGCGATCCGCTTTATGGAAACACTAAAAACATATTCACTCGGCGAGCCTGGAGAAGACCAGGTGGATTTCAGTATTACCCGGATGGAGGACATATACGATCGCAGGAAGGGTAAAAAAGACCCCCCTCACCGGCACGACTTTTACACCATATTGCTGGTCAGGAAGGCCGAAGGAAAACACCTGATTGACTTCAACACTTATCCACTGCAAGGCCATACGATCACCTTTATCAGTCCCGGACAGGTACACCAATTGAAGGAACGAAAGCGCTCTGAAGGCTATGTGCTGGTTTTTACGCCTGCCTTCCTTGCCCTGAACAACATCCCTTTGCAGTTTATAGAGGACCTGAACCTATTTGCCTGTTACGGGGAAAGTCCCCCCCTGGAGCTGGATCAGGAAATGCTCGCATCAGTCAGTACGTATGCGGAGGAAATGATTACCCTGCTCGACTCAGAATTGGCCTACCGCGAACAGGCCATAGGAGCACTTTTAAAGCTGCTTTTGATACGGTGCAATAGCTTATGCCAGCTGAGCCCAGAGGACCGGGAACTCCAGAATTCCGGACAGGACACCCTGAAAAAATTCAAGGGGCTGCTCAACCAGCACTTTTCAGACTGGCATGCCGCTGGGGACTATGCGAGTGCCCTGCACATCACCCCGGACCACCTCAACCGCGTAGTAAAATCCCTGACCGGGAAGACTGCAAAGGAACACATCCAGAGCCGTATTGTTACTGCGGCCAAAAGATTGCTATTTTTTACCGAGCAATCGAATAAAGAAATCTCCTTTTCCCTTGGGTTTAATGAGCCTGCACATTTCAGTGCCTTCTTCAAAAAATGTACGGGTATGTCCCCCTCTCAGTTCAAATCCGGCAAGTAGATCGGATTTTTATAAGCCCTTTCCGCATTTTCGTACACCTGCTAAGGCCAGGTCTCCCGATTTTTGTACCCACATAAAAAAAGACGACATGAATACTGTATTGCACAAAGCAGAGACAAGGGGACATGCCAACCACGGCTGGCTGGATTCCCATCATACCTTTAGTTTCGCGAACTATTAC
Organism: Lentiprolixibacter sp.; assembly: GCF_982873095.1. Lineage (NCBI taxonomy): Bacteria > Pseudomonadati > Bacteroidota > Flavobacteriia > Flavobacteriales > Flavobacteriaceae > Lentiprolixibacter > Lentiprolixibacter sp. Next base: position 13,669 of record NZ_CEYNTP010000015.1, read on the forward strand.
AATCCGGCACGTATGCATTTTGGGGTACTACGGGTACTCAATGATGATGTGGTACTCGGAGGTAAGGGGTTTGGCACCCACCCACACGATAATATGGAGATCATCTCCATACCGCTGGAAGGCGACCTGGAACATAAGGACAGTATGGGCAACACTACGGTGATCCGTGAAGGGGACGTGCAGGTGATGAGTGCCGGAACCGGCATATTCCACAGTGAGTACAACAAGAACCCGGACAAGCCGGTAAAATTCCTCCAGATCTGGGTATTTCCGAACAAGAAGGATGTGGCCCCGCGCTATGATCAGATCGCTACACGCGACCTGAAAAAGGAAAATGCCTTCTATCAGGTGCTTTCCCCTGATCCGGAAGATGATGGGGTCTGGATCCACCAGGATGCCTGGTTCCACATTGGAAATTTTGATGCCGGAAAGGAAGGTAGTTATACCCTTAAGAAAGAGGGGAATGGACTGTATGCCTTTGTAATGGAAGGTGAGGTGGAGATTGAAGGACAGCAGCTCGGAAAGAGAGATGGTTTTGGCCTTTGGAATACTCCCGCCATCAGTTTAAAGGCAATAAAAGACAGTAAAGTATTACTAATGGAGGTTCCTATGACCCCTTAATTAAATTGTTATGAAACTCATAGATCATTTACAATGGCGATACGCCACCAAGAAATTCGACCCGAAGAAGAAAATCAGGCGGGAAGACCTGGAACAGATAAAAGAGGCGGTACGATTATCGGCTTCCTCTTACGGCCTGCAATTGTATAAGGTTTTGATTATTGAAGATGAAGCGACACCCAAGGCGCTGAGGGAGGCCTCCTGGGGTCAGCCCCAGATCACCGATGCTTCCCACCTTTTTGTGTTTTGTAACCGGACAAGCGTAACGGATAAGGATATTGATGCCTACCTTGAACTCAAGGCCAATACTCAGGACCTGGACCCATCAGGACTGCAGGGGTATGGGAATTTTATGAAGGAAAAACTGGGGTCCCTCACCGAGGAACAACAAGGTGTATGGACCTCCAAGCAGGTATACATTGCCCTGGGTAACCTGCTGGCTGCTTGCGGGGAAATGCAAATTGATTCCTGTCCTATGGAAGGGTTTGATCCGGCACAATATGACGAGATCCTGGGGCTTAAGGAAAAAGGCCTGAGTTCCGCAGTGGTAGCTGCTGTAGGATACCGTGCTAAAGAGGATGCTACCCAGCATCTGCCTAAAGTCCGGAAGCCTTTTGAACAATTGTTTGAGACCCACTAGGCATATCGGTTAGGCTGGCAGGCCTGGATATTTCGCATAAATCACTATATTCAATGGACCCTTAAGAAAAGAGGGTCCATTTTAGTTGAGAACGGCCGGTGGATTTTCTTGGCCACCCATGCAACTGTGCCATGGCGCTGAATTTTAAGTTTTTTTCCATCAAGGATTTTATCTTTTCCGTAGTCCCTACGGCGGCCTCGTATGAGGGCTACCTGCAGGACCTGATGCCCCTGGATGCGCTTTCGAATCGCATTGTGGAAATCGGTATAGGGGTGGCATTATCTCTCGTATTTGCCCTTATTTTTTACCGGGACAATGTGCTGAGCTACAAAAAATCCTTGGCCGAAATACTGGCCACCGGATACTTTACCAATTTTACAGGCCGCCTGGGCCGATTGCTGCAAGGCAAACAGCCCGTTACTTTCCTTTTTCCCAACAACAGAGAATACGAGGTCTTACCCCAACAGATAGAGGTTCAGGTAGCACTGCCCACCTCGATGTTGGCCTTGCGCCAGCACAGCCATGGGATAAACCTGGACAGTGAAGTGGCCTATATCAGCCAAAGCAGTAGTAGTGAACCTTTTTGGGTAAGGGCGGTTCGCAAAGAGGATGGGGGCCTTACCATCTTTGAATACCCCAGGACGCTTTTTGCCCTGCCACAATATTTGCAAAAGGACTTCTCCGACCCTAAAAAATCTGAAAAGAATTCCAAAAAGCTGTTTAAACATTTTAACGCCAAAATCGAAAATTCGCGCATGGCCTACAGCCAGGACCTCCCGGAAAAACAGTTTGTTTTCAACTACGTCTGAAACACCCTGATATAAAACAAAATAGTTTGTGTTTTCAGGCCTCAGAACCTGAGATTTATCACCTTTTTTTCCACCCGGAAGCAGTATTTTTAGGCTGGATTCCCGGGAACCCTGTGGCAGCAATACCCCTTCCAATCCACACTAAATTCTAAACCTATGAAAAGTAAAAAAGCAGACCTTGCCGGACCTGGCATCAGCACCTATGAAGTCGTAAATGAAGCCCTCCCAAAGAATTACAAAGCGCTGCAACGCCCACTGAGGCGGATGGAAGCTCTCTACGAAGTAAAGGCATTTATTGAGAAAGGCCTTGCGGAGGCTTTAAACCTGCAGATGGTGCAGGTACCTCTGATCGTGAGCAAAGACAGCGGGGTGAACGATTACCTGGACCGGGACGGGTCGCGTACCCCGGTGGAATTCCCTGCCGGACTCGGATTGGAAAAACGCATTGAAGCCCAGGTGGTGCAGGCTGCCACCAAATGGAAACGCATGGCCCTGGCACAGTTTGAGTGTGAGGTAGGGCAAGGCATCAATACGGACATGCGCGCCATACGCAAGGATTACTTCCTGGACCATGACCATTCTTCCTATGTGGACCAGTGGGATTGGGAAAAAAGGATTCGCGAAGAAGACCGCAACCTGGAATACCTGAAAGATACGGTACGAAAGATCTGGGCCGTCCTCCGTGATGCCGGACGCATGGCCAAAGAAAAGTATCCGGAACTGAACAGCGCAGACTATCCCGATTTCCCGGAAGAACTGAAATTCATTCACGCCGAGGAGATCCTGGAGATGTTCCCGGACCTCCCCAGGAAACAAAGGGAGACCGAACTCCTGAAAAAATACCCGGCCGTCTTTATTATTGGCATTGGCGCTGTACTGGAAGACGGGTACCCCCACGAAATGCGCGCGGCCGATTATGACGACTGGATCAGTCCTACCATCACCAAAGACGGGAAACAATACTATGGCCTAAATGGTGATATCCTGGTATACAATCCTGTCACCGGCAGGCGGCACGAGCTGAGTTCCATGGGTGTACGGGTAACCAAGGAAAGCATGAAAAAGCAGCTGGAACTCTCCGGACAACTCGACTTTCTTGACCTGCCCTACCACCAGGCCATTTTGAATGATGAGATCCCCCTGAGTATTGGAGGCGGCATCGGGCAGGCGCGTACTTATATGTACCTGTTGCGCACGGCTCACCTTGGGGAAGTAACGGTTTCCATCTGGCCGGAAGAACTCAAAAGGATCTGTGCGGCTAAGAATATCCACGTGCTGGAATAGGTAGGTTGTATAGTCTCCCGGTATAAGTAATTTTAGTTCTTCATTGTTAAGATCAATGATTAGCCGTATTTTGCTTTCATGAGTTTGGGAAGTGACTACATCTTCAAAAACCGCAAGGCCTGGAACAATAAGGTAGCCACCCACCTGCAATCGGATTTCTACGACGTTCCCAGCTTTCTCAAAGGAAAATCCTCCCTGCAGGAAATTGAACTAGGGCTTTTAGGAGATCTGAAGGGAAAGTCGGTCCTGCACCTGCAGTGCCATTTTGGGCTGGACACCCTTTCCCTGGCACGTATGGGGGCTGTAGTCACTGGTGTGGACCTCTCCGATAAGGCTATTGAAACCGCCAGGGAACTGGCCAAAAAAGCCGGGCTACCTGCACGTTTTGTTTGTTGTGACCTGTACGAGCTCCCCAACCATCTGGAGGAAAAGTTCGATCTGGTCTTTACCACTTACGGCACCATTGGCTGGCTGCCGGATCTAGTCAAATGGGCCGGCCTGATTCACCAGTTTCTTAAACCCGGGGGAGAACTGCTCTTTGTGGAATTCCATCCTGTGGTCTGGATGTTCGACGAGGATTTTGACAAAGTGGGCTACGACTATTTCAATACCCAGGCCATTGTAGAAACCGAAACCGGCACCTATACGGATCCGGATGCCCCACTGGAACAGGAATTCGTGGCCTGGAACCACAGCCTGGGCGAGGTGCTGGGGAGCCTGTTGAGGGCCGGATTGGAGATCAGCTTTTTTGAAGAGTACGACTTTTCCCCTTACAACTGTTTTAAAGGAACCGCGGAAGTAGCTCCCGGCAGGTACCGCATAGGCAAACTACAGCATCAGATCCCCATGGTATACGCCATTAAAGCGAAAAAGCAGGGGTAAAAACTGGAGGATAAAGGCTCCCTTTGGCCGAAATTCACTACCTTTTTATCAAGATAATTTCAGAAGATGAATGCAACCGTTACTGATAAAAACAAGTACCGCTGGCTGCTCTGGCTGGCACGGATCTGGAATGCCCTGGCCATGGCTTTTTTGCTTTTTATGCTGATCGGGCATTTGGTTGGCGGTGACGATATGACCTTCAACAGCCAGAAGGAATGGCTGATGTTCCTGTTCTTTCCCATAGGGGTGCTCCTCGGTCTTGCCTTCTGCTGGTGGAAATCATGGCTTGGAGGATTGGTCACCATAGGTTCCTTGCTGGCCTTCCGGCTTATTGGCAATGAGGTGGACTTCAATTTCTGGATCGACGGGTCGGCGGCTCCGGGTTTTCTTTTCCTCCTGTACTGGACCCTGGTGAAAAAAAAGCGTGAATGAGAATTCAATTTCTTCTGCTGTTCTTACTGTTGTTGCTGACCTCCTGCCTGGATGCAGATAAGGGCCAAAAGCTTACCATAGCTTCCGCTGCCAACATGCAGTTCGCAACACGGGAACTGGCCGGGGCCTTCAGCGAGGCCAGTGGAATAGAAACGGAGCTCATTCTGGGAGCCTCGGGCAACCTTACCGCCCAGATTGCGTCCGGTGCCCCTTACGACGTCTTCCTGTCGGCAGATATGCAATACCCCAGATACCTGTATGAACGCGGTTTTGGCTACCAGGAACCTGAGGTATACGGCTACGGCCAATTGGTGCTGTGGAGTTGCACGGACGACCTTGTTCCCTCTATAGACGTACTTAACAAGGACAATATCAGGCACATTGCCATTCCCAATCCCGAACTGGCCCCTTACGGCAAGGCCGCCAGGGAAGTACTTGATTCCCATGAGATGTATGAGCAGGTAGCCCCCAAACTGGTCTTCGGGGAAAGTGTGGCACAAACCAACCAGTTTATCCGTACCGGGGCTGCTGAAATAGGATTTACCGCGCTCTCCGTGGTTGTATCTCCTCAACTTAAGGAAGTGGGTAAATGGACACCCCTTCCTCGGGAACAGTACACCCCCATTGCACAGGGCATTTTAATCGTGGGGAATCAGGCAAAACCACCTGAAAATGGGCTAAAATTTTATACTTTTCTGAAAAGTACAACCGGAAGGGAAATTTTATCCCGATACGGATATTTAAGTGCCTATGAATAAACTTCAGGGTCATATCAGGCAAATAGAAGTCGCTGGCAACCTTTCCCGCGTGGGTGTAGAACTAACAGGCGATATCCCGGTAAATGCCATCGTAATAGAAACACCGGAAACGGCTTCCTACCTGCAAATAGACAGGCCCATATATGTGCTTTTCAAGGAAACGGAAGTCATCCTGGCAAAAGACCCCGAGCTAGGGGTAAGCCTTGAAAACCGGATTTCAGGAAAAGTGGATAGTATAAAAGAAGGGGCCCTGTTCTGTGAAGTGCTGATCCAAACCCCCGCCGGTGAAATACGATCCCTGATAAGCAGGGAAACGCTTGGCCGATGGCCGATCAAAACCGGGGATGCGGTCACCGCAATGGTAAAAATGAACGAAATAATGCTTCAGGAATGATCGATTGGGGACCCTTATACCTTACCTTAAAACTTGCCGTAGTAACCACCCTGCTGCTGCTGATAGTGGGTATCCCCCTGGGATACTGGCTCTCCAGGACCCGATCCTGGTGGAAACCCATTGTAGAAACCCTGTTGAGCATGCCCCTGGTCCTGCCACCGACCGTACTAGGTTTTTATTTCCTCATAGCATTTGGCCCTGAGCACTTTCTGGGGGCCACCATAGATAAATGGCTGGGGATTAAACTGGTCTTCTCTTTTCCCGGACTGGTACTGGCTTCTGTGCTCTACAGCCTTCCCTTTATGGTACAACCCATACATTCCGGCCTATCTGCACTTCCCCCTTCCCTGACGGAGGCTTCCCGGCTTATGGGGAAATCTGGTTGGACCACCCTCTTTAAAGTGGGGCTTCCCAATATCAGGAATTCCCTGCTTACTGGCATTATCCTGGCCTTTGCTCACACCGTGGGGGAATTTGGTGTTGTGCTGATGATAGGGGGAAGTATTCCGGACAAGACACGAGTGGCTTCCATAGCCGTATATGAAGAGGTAGAAGCTCTGAATTATGCAACAGCCCACACCTATTCCCTGATGCTCCTCGTACTGGCCTTTGGGGTATTGCTCACGGTATACCTGATCAATGGCGGATATCTAAAAAGATTTTGGAAATGATTAAACTGGATATCCAAAAACGATTAAAGGCCGAAGATGGCCCCATGGACCTGCAACTACGAACCGAGATCCAGCGCGGGGAAGTGGTTGCCCTCTACGGCCCCTCGGGTTCAGGGAAGACCTCTACCCTGAGGATGCTCGCTGGCCTTATGAAACCGGATGCAGGCACGATTTCATCTTCGGGTACCCCGTGGTTTGATGCCGATAGGAAAATCAATACCCGCCCCGGAAAGCGCAATATTGGGTATGTTTTTCAGGATTATGCCCTCTTCCCTAACATGACCGTGCTCCAAAACCTGCAGTTTGCCCAAAAAAGCGGAAGCAACGGCCAAATGCTATCGACAGTACTGGAAATGGTAGAGCTGGGGGATCTGCAAAACCAAAAACCCAGGGATTTGAGTGGGGGGCAGAAACAACGGGTTGCCCTGGCAAGGGCCCTGGTACAGGAACCTGAAATCCTCTTGTTGGACGAACCCCTTACCGCACTGGATCCAAAAATGCGCCTGAAGCTGCAGGACTACCTGGTGCGCGTACACAAAGAATTTCACCTAACCATCCTGCTGGTTAGCCACAGCATAAGTGAAATAAGCCGGCTCTCTAATAAGGTAGTCGCCCTTGAGAGAGGCAAGATCGTTCGGGAAGGGAGTCCTGCAGAGGTATTGCTGAAGCAGAACGTAAGTGGGAAGTTCAAATTTGTGGGAGAAATCCTTGCCCTGGAAAAGGCAGACCTGATGTATGTGGTGCACGTACTGGTGCAGGAGCAGCCCATCAGGGTCATTGCCACGGCAGAGGAAGCAAAAGGGCTAAGGCCGGGTGATCAGGTGGTGGTAGCATCAAAAGCCTTTAACCCCATCATTTATAAACTCGATTCCTAAAAATAATAGAATTGCTATGTCACTGAGATCCGAAAATGCCGCACTCCTGTTGATCGATATACAAAAAGGACTTGAGGTTGGGGACTATTATGGAAGCAGTAGGAACAATCCAGACGCAGAAAAGCAAGCCGCCATATTATTAGCGAGATGGCGTTCCGAAAAATTGCCGGTTTTTCACGTTCGCCACAGCTCTCAAAACCCGGATTCGCCATTGCATGCCTCAAAACCGGGATTTGCCATCAAGGAAGTAGTGCTGCCTATCGAAGGAGAAAAAGTAATAACCAAAAATGTAAATAGCGCTTTTATAGGAACGGACTTGCTTGAGCAAATTAAGGCTTCAAATACAAATACCGCAGTTATCATAGGCTTAACCACAAATCACTGCATTTCAACGTCTGTACGGATGGCAGCTAATCTTGGACTTACCACCTACCTGATTTCCGATGCCACCGCTACCTTCAACGGCACCACTGTGGACGGGAAGCACATCGATGCTGAAACAATGCACCAAACGGCACTTGCCAGCCTTAACAACGAATTTGCCACAGTATTGGATACCCAGGCCATACTAGCCCTATTGACATAAAAAAAGGCTGCCAAGGCAGCCTTCCTCTGTAAAGTAGTTTTTTTGTTTACTTAGCGACGTTCACAGAACGGGTTTCCCGTATTACCGTGACCTTGACCTGACCCGGGTAGGTCATGTCGGTTTGAATTTTTTGGGAGATTTCAAAAGAGAGTTGCGCAGCCTTTTCATCGCTGACCTTCTCGCTCTCAACAATGACCCGTAGCTCCCTACCTGCCTGTATGGCGTAGGCTTTCTGTACGCCTCCAAACCCAAATGCAATTTCTTCGAGGTCTTTTAGTCGCTGTATATAGCTGTCCAGCACCTGCCTGCGTGCTCCGGGACGGGCACCACTAATGGCGTCACATACCTGAACTATAGGCGAAATCAGAGATTTCATTTCAACTTCGTCGTGGTGGGCTCCAATGGCATTGCACACATCTGGTTTCTCCCCATACTTTTCTGCCCACTGCATACCAAGGATGGCATGCGGGGTTTCCACCTCAGCTTCTGTATTCGGGACCTTTCCTATATCGTGGAGCAACCCTGCCCGTTTCGCCAGTTTTGGGTTAACGCCCAGCTCTGCAGCCATAATTCCACAGAGCTTGGCTACTTCACGCGAGTGTTGTAGCAAATTCTGCCCGTAAGAGGACCGGTATTTCATGCGGCCCACTGTCTTTACCAACTCCGGATGCAGGCCGTGGATGCCCAGGTCGATTACCGCTCGTTTCCCTACTTCCACGATCTCCTGTTCGATCTGCTTTTCGGTCTTTCGGACCACCTCTTCGATACGTGCCGGGTGGATCCTGCCATCTGTCACAAGTTTGTGAAGGGATAGTCGGGCCACTTCCCGTCGAACGGAATCAAAACAGGAAAGAATAATCGCCTCAGGCGTATCATCAACAATAATCTCGACACCGGTAGCGGATTCGAGTGCACGGATGTTTCTTCCTTCCCGGCCAATAATCCGACCTTTAACATCGTCAGATTCCAGGTTAAAGACCGAGACACAATTTTCGATGGCTTCTTCTGTCCCTACCC
>NZ_CEYNTP010000016.1:0-22635 GCF_982873095.1 Lentiprolixibacter sp.
GGAGCTACTGTTCGATTGGTTATGCTCCCGCACGAAAGCCATGGCTATCGTGCCAAGGAAAGCATATTGCACCTGCTGTGGGAACAGGACCAATGGCTTGAAAAGTATGTGAAAAACAGAAGTACCGAAGCCGACCAGGCGATGGACTAAGCGAGAAACCTCCTGAAATCGTTGACCCTGACTTCCGCCTTCAAGTCGTGCAGCAGGTTGTATAATCCGAAGAAGGTACGGTTGATGTACAAAAAATGGCGGGAACCCCGGTTCCCGTTCATTTTTCGGATGTGCTCATCTTGTGCATAACGCTGGCTGAGGGCCGCGATCTGCCCCCAGAACTCCGGGGAGGCAAAGTCAAAGGTTTCTTCCTGGAAGGGTGCGGTGAAGAGGCTCAGCATTTCACGGAATAGTGCGGTAAAGAATTTGCGTTCTTCCGGAGTGTCGTCCGGAGTGAGGATTTCCAATTCCTCCAGTTTCTGAATAAACATGGCCTCATTTTCGATATTTTCCCGTTGTGCCAATTCAAAATACGGAATGTAAAACTCATCGGGAACTTCCTTAACACATCCAAAATCAATGGCAATCAGCTCACCTCGCTCGCTCACCAGGAAATTTCCGGGATGGGGATCTGCATGCACTTTACGGAGACCGTGCATTTGATACATGTAGAAGTCCCAGAGGGTTTGACCCAGTCGGTTGCCCAATTCGGGGTCAAAGGACGTCATGGCAAACTCGCTCAGGTGCATGCCTTCCATCCAGTCCATGGTCAGGATACGCTCACTGGAGAGCTCCGGGTAATATTTTGGAAAGACAATATTGGGAAGCAGAGAACAGGCGTTTGTCAGCTCCTGGCTTTGCCTGAGTTCCATGACATAATTGGTTTCCTCCAGCAATTTATCTTCTACCTCCTTGAAGTACTTTTCCGAATCCTTTCCCTTGAGATTGAACATTCGCACCGCTATGGGCTTTACCAGGGCGAGGTCGCTGCTGATACTATCTGCAACACCGGGATACTGCACCTTTACCGCCAGGGATTTCCCCTCTTTGGTTGCCCGATGCACCTGCCCGATGCTTGCAGCATTGATACTGTTACGCTCAAAACTGTCGAATAGCTCTTCTGGATATTTACCGAGGTACTTCCTGAACGTTTTCCTCACCAGGGGTGCGGAAAGCGGAGGCACGGAAAACTGGGAGAGCGAAAATTTTTCTACATAGGCCCGGGGTAGGATATTCTTCTCCATACTCAACATCTGCGCCACTTTGAGGGCGCTACCCTTCAGGCTTTTAAGTCCATCGTAAATATCCTGGGCATTCTCCTCATTCAGTTTTTCCTTGCTGAGATCAGGATTTACGAGTTTCTTTCCGTAGTATTTCACATAATTCCCACCCACTTTTACACCGGTCTTGACCAATTTGCCGGCGCGTTCTACTTTAGAAGTGGGAATTTTATCGAGTGTTTTCAAGGGGTAAGGGTATTATGCCAGGTTTTCTTTAAATAAAAATTTCCCAAAATCGATAAGGCTCTCCAGCGGGGTATTATCAAATACATCAAAAATGGTAGTGACGGATTTCTCAATGGCCAGATCCGTTTTTTCAAACCCGGCAGAATCATCATCCATCCAGAATTTCAGCAGGAACAAGGTTTGCACCCAGGCGCCCTCGGAAAAAACCATAGGATTATGCTGTGTTATGCGTAATTGCTTGTCAGCATTCCCCTCATCAATGAGTTCTGTTGCAAATCCCTTGATCTGCTTACGCAGTCCCTTTAACTGCTCCAGATTCTTAAGCATATGGGCATGCCCACTCAAAGCAAAAAGGACATAACTCCTGTTGAGACCCAGCAGTTCAAAGAAGGTGTAAAAGAAAGACAGCATCTTTTCCCTGTTGGCGTATCCGGCAAAGTCTTTGTTTTTTTGTAATAGGGCCATGGTATGATCGTAAAAGGCCATCCAAATTGCCTTTTGGATAGCAGGAATAGACCCGAAGTGCTCATAGAACTCAGACTCCTCAATGCCTATTTCCTTCGCAAACTTAAATACGGACTGAGGCACCCTGTCTTGTTCGAGTACATACTCCATATACTTTTCCACGATCTTGTCTTTCCCCATTTTTGTCGATTTCTTACTAGCCGGCATGTTTCTTATTATGTTTATCTTTTTAAATATTTCCCTAAACGTTAAATTTTCGTTGCTTTTGAAGAAGGTAAAAAAAGCGCACTTTCGGGGAAAGCGCGCTTTTCAAACAACCTAACCAATTAATAAACAAACTGATTACAAAAATCAAGAACTTTTTCATAGCAACCATGTTCCTGTAATCATAGACCAAAGATAATAATTGTTTAATTATATACAATAATCATTAAACATTTTTAGTGTTAAAGTTTTGGTAAATGATTTATAACCCAGGGGAACCTATGTCAGTTTGTCACTTTAGGTCAAAATGGTACTTTTTTTGACCTCCATGCACCGATTCTAACAAGTAAAACTAAATTCAAGAAATATGGCTACAGGCAAGATCAATGTTTCCGTCGAAAACATTTTTCCACTGATCAAAAAGTTCCTTTACAGTGACCACGAGATTTTTCTGCGCGAGTTGGTATCCAATGCTACCGATGCCACACTTAAACTAAAGCACCTTACCTCCATTGGTGAGGCTAAGGTAGACTACGGCAATCCGATCATCGAAATCAAAGTAGACAAGAAAGGGAAAAAGCTTCATGTACTCGACCAGGGTATTGGAATGACCGAGGACGAAGTAAAGAAATACATCAACGAAGTGGCCTTTTCCGGTGCTGAGGAATTTCTCGGAAAGTATAAAGATGCCGAAAAGGACACGGGAATCATCGGGCATTTTGGGCTCGGATTCTATTCGTCCTTCATGGTGGCCAACAAGGTAGAGATCATTACCAAAAGTTATAAAGACGAGCCCGCGGTTCACTGGACTTGTGACGGATCTCCAGAGTTCAGTATCAAAAAAACCAAGCGCGAGGCTCATGGTACTGAGATCATCCTGCATATCGGAGATGATGACCTGGAATTCCTGGAAGAATCCCGTATTACCTAGTTATTGCGTAAATACAACAAATTCATGCCGATCCCTATCAAATTCGGGATGCGTACTGAAACCCTTCCCAAACCGGAGGATGCCAAACCCGAGGATCCGGCACCGACCCAGGAAGTTGACAATATCATTAACAATCCCAACCCGGCCTGGACCAAAAAGCCCGCGGACCTGAAGGATGAAGATTACAAAGCTTTTTACAGGGAGCTTTATCCCACGCAGTTTGAAGAGCCCTTGTTCCACATCCACCTGAATGTGGATTATCCCTTTAACCTCACCGGGATACTGTATTTCCCCAAGCTCACTACGGACCTGAGCATACAGAAAGACCGTATACAATTGTATCAGAACCAGGTATTTGTTACAGACAACGTAGAGGGGATCGTACCAGAATTTCTAACCATGCTACGCGGGGTAATTGATTCCCCGGATATCCCCCTGAACGTATCTCGTTCTTACCTGCAGGCGGATAGCGCAGTCAAGAAAATCTCCTCTTACATCACCCGCAAGGTGGCCGATAAGCTGAATTCCCTGTTTAAGAACAACCGGGAAGACTTTGAAAAGAAATGGAACGACATAAAGATCGTTATTGAATACGGGATGCTATCCGAGGAGAAATTCTTTGAAAAGGCAGAGAAGTTCGCCCTGTACCCAACCGTTGACGGTGAGCATTACACCTTTGAAGAACTGCAGGAAAAGATCAAAGACCTGCAAACAGATAAGGATGAAAAGCTCGTAGTACTTTACGCCTCAGACACGGAAGCCCAGCACAGCTATATTGAAGCCGCCAGGGCAAAGGGATATGAAGTGCTCCTGATGGATTCCCCCATTGTGTCCCACCTGATGCAAAAGCTGGAAACCAGTAAGGAAAAACTGTCCTTTGCAAGGGTCGATGCTGATCACCTGGACAACCTCATAAAGAAGGAAGACACCCAGATCAGCAAGCTGTCAGATGAGGAAAAGGAGAAGCTCAAGACCAATATTGAAGAGGTTATTGCAGATAAAGGCTTTACCGTGCAAATGGAAGCCCTGGACAGTGAAGCCGCTCCTTTTATCATTACCGAACCCGAGTTCATGCGAAGGATGAAGGAGATGCAACAAACAGGCGGGGGTATGTTCGGTATGGGCAACATGCCAGACATGTACAACCTGGTTGTGAACGCCAACCACCCACTGGTCAGCGAGATCCTCAATCCCAGGACGGCGAAAAAGCGGGCAAGGCTGATCAATCAGTCGCTCGACCTCGCCCGCTTGTCAAAGGGGCTGCTGAAAGGGGAGGAATTGACCAAATTCATACAAAGAAGCTACGAAATGGTAAAATAATCCCATCGGATATTCTGTGAAAAAGGCTGCTTTTCAAGGCAGCCTTTTTTATCTTTAAGGAATGAACCATCCCTGGCATTATTATTTCATGGCCCTCTTTTATATCGCAGCTGGTATGGGTCATTTTATCAAACCCAAATGGTATCTCCGTGTGATGCCCCCGCAATACCCCTGGCCCAGGACTCTTGTACTGCTGACAGGAATATTGGAAATAGGCCTGGGAGCTTCGCTCTTCTTCCCAACACTTAAGAATTGGGCGCTTTATGGGATAATGGGGATGCTGTTGCTTTTTTTGCCGGTTCACACGCACATGCTAAAATCTGAAGAAGCCGCTGCCGCAATACCCAGATGGATACTGATCTTACGACTTCCACTGCAGTTTGCACTAATTTACTGGGCGTATTATTATATGGACGTTTAATGACCCTGGATATGAAAACCATTCTCGTAGATGCCTTGAACACCTTTATCACTCCAAGCGGTATTGATGATAAAATGAAAGCCCTTTTGGACAGCTTTCCCAACCCGAAGATCATCCTTACCAACGCCAATGAGGAAGAGCAGGCTCTTTTTGGGATGTCAGACCTTCCCTATCCCTTGTATTCCCTTAACCACCATCCGGAAAAGACAGATCCCTATTATTTTGAATGCCTGCTCAAGGCCTTTGACCTCAAGGCTGAAGAAACTGTTTATTTTGAAAACAACCCGGATGCCGTAGCCAGTGCAGCATCTGTTGGCATTAAGGCGTTTTGGTTCAACAAAGACCTGCGTGATTTGAAAAAATTGAAGGATTTTCTGGAGAATTCAGTTTAATTGTATCTGACGGTCCAGCCTTCTCTTCATCAGGAGGATTTGTATACAAATAAACAATGCAAAAATCCCGATGCTGTACCCCGTAGTAATGCCAGGGTCTGGCAGTTCAATAGCAGCTAGGATGTCCCGGATACCTATGCCCCGGTCCAGCACACTCATCCAACCCCATTCCAGGTTCACCCCGGAAAATGAAGCCCAGGTAAGCATCCCGATTAACATTAGCGCGATAAACCCCCCAGTCATTTTTGAAATGGGAGGTGTGTAGGCAGTGACGGTTTCCAAAGCCTCTTGGGTTTTCATCGAGTTCAAGACCTTCTCTGTGAATTCCTTTCCCGGATCTTCAGGACCCGTCTGTTGCATCGCACTATCCACGAATTTATCCCAGGGGTTATTTTTACCTGTGTGCATATATCGATATTGTATGTTCATCCAATGTTTTTTCCAAAACCAAAGCCAGGCGTTTCCTGCTCCTGTGTAATCTTACCTTTACCGCACCAATCGACAGGTCAACCACAGCGGAGATTTCCTTCAGGGAAAACCCCTCAAAATAAAAAAGGCTAAGGATAACCCCATCTTCGCCGGGTAATTGGGCCAAGGCCCGATTAATGATCTCCCTTCTTTCTGCTGCTTCCAAAAGCTCCCAGGGTCCCTCCCCCGCATCGAACTTTCCTGAATATTCCCTTTCCAGATCAATGGTTTTAGGATTTCTGCGGTTTCTCTTTAAATAGTCCAGGCTATTGTGATAGGCAATCTTGTACAGCCAGGTAGACAGCCTGGAGTCTCCATGAAAGCGGCTGATCGATTGAAAGGCCTTCATAAAGGTATCCTGAGCCACTTCTTCTGCATCCTCATGGTTTTTGAGAATGCGCAAGGCCAGCGTGTATACCATATGCTTATACTGGTCAATAAAGGCTCTGAAGGTGCCCGTATTGCCGTTACTAAGCCCGCTAATATACTGTTGGTCGGAAATGTGGCTCATTTGATTCATTTGACGACGGCAAGGGGAAATTGGTTACAGGCCAATTAAAAAAAAATAGAAAATGCTGTAACCTTTTTCCAGGATATACTGTCTTACGCAGTGAAAACCAATGTATAATTTAAAAAGAAATAAATCATGGGAGGAGAAATTATTATTGTTGCCTTGATATTTGGAGCCATATTTGGTGTATTCTACCTGTACTTTTCAACCCGAAACAAAGAACGCCTGGCGCTGATAGAAAAAGGGGCCGATGCCAGCATCTTTTTTTCATCCAAAAACCGACGTAGCGCCCCTTTCTGGAAGGTGCTGATCTTGAACTTTTCCTTATTGCTTATCAGTATAGGGATTGGTGTTTTCCTGGCCTCCGTCCTGGTAGAAATGGGAGTTGACGAAGATGTTGCCTTTCCGGGCACCATATTCCTGATGGCGGGGATCGGCCTGTTTACAGGGTTTAATATGACCAAGAAACTAGAGAAGGAAGAATAGGACCCATAAGGCCAAAAAATAGTTAACCGTTGTTTAAAAAGGCAACGGTTTTTTATTTTTAAGGCATGAAGGTAATAGCCACAAATATTGCCCAACGCAGGGAGATCCAGTGGAAAGGCAAAATAGAATTTACCGGTATTTACAAAGAGCCTGTAAACCAACCTGTATTTCTGGGTAAGCAAGGAGTTGAAGGCGATACTATCGTGTATGGCCGTGCCCATGGCGGGGTAGACAAAGCCTGCTATCTTTTTTCAGCCGATCAGTATCCCTATTGGAAACAGCAGTATCCTCATTTGGATTGGGGATGGGGCATGTTTGGTGAGAACCTGAGTATCTCCGGAATGGATGACTCCCAAATGTACATTGGGGATGTTTACCGCATAGGTACCGCCCTGGTAGAAGTTACACAGCCCCGGGAGCCCTGCTACAAGCTTGGAATAAAGTTTGGCGACCAGGACATTATTACTGCCTTTGTACATCACGGCTATCCCGGGACGTATGTCCGTATTTTGGAAGAAGGTCAAGTAAATGCAGGAGACCCCGTGGTCTTAGTAGATGCTGCAGACCACAAACTCAGTGTAAAGGACTTCTTTCATTTAATATATGCACCTGTAAAGGATCCCAAACTTGTGGCCCTTGCCCTTAAAAACCCGGCCCTGCCAGAAAAAAAGAAGGAGAAACTGAGAAAATTCGCATAAAAAAAGGGCTTCGATTGAAGCCCCTTTAGTTACTGGATTTCCTCTTACTTTACAACAAGTTTTTCCCTGTAGGTGCCTTCGCTGTCTTTTACAATTACCGTGTAACGGTCTTCGTAAGCTTTCTTGAAGTTAAAGGCTTTTTCAATAACCAACTCTCCTTCGAGCACTTCCTTGAAAACCAAACGGTTTTCACTGTCATAAACGGTGATGGTCACTTTCTCCAGGTCCAGGTTCAACAGGTTCATGTAAAGCATATCCCCTTCTTTCTTAAAGACGGGTCGTGTAGTTTCCTTTTTAGTCAGGCGCTCTATTTCAAACCTCCTGCTTCCTTCGTTGTTTTCATTGGCCAAGCCGGTTGCTGCAACTAACATAAAGGCCAGAACTGTGGTGGTTTTTACAATTGCATTCATAACATTTCGTTTTTTGTGATTAATAATTGATGTAGTAATAATGTCTTAAATAGTTAATAACACAATAGCACTTACTACGGCTATTGTTATTGTATTCAGAGTAACATACAGGATAAGTCCCTGTTTCTCCGGTGGTTGTTTTTTAAATCGTTCAATCATAGCTTCTGTTTTTTATTGTTTCCTTAAACAGGTAATTCAAAATTACAGTACAAACATACTGCCCATATCTGCGGTAGACTACATGAGAATTTTCCTATTTATGTAATATCTTGCCTTAAAAAAAAGTTAAATACCTGTTCCAGGTTAAAATAGCACAGATTCCTGTTAATTTTGCAAACACATGTGATTTGAAGGATGGGTAATTTTACCTTATCAATCGTAAAAAAAATGAAACAGTATAAACCTGCATTTGAAGCTATTGAGCCAAGTTTTGGTCATTCGTATACTTACCAGAAATTTGATTCGGCCAAAAACAATAAGGACAGCTACTGGCACTACCATCCCGAAATTGAGTTGGTCTATATAAACGGTGGTGCGGGTAAGCGCCAAATAGGGAGCCATGTTTCCTGCTACACAGACGGGGACCTTATCCTTATTGGAAGTAACCTGCCCCATTGTGGCTTTACAGACAAGTTTACCGGAAACAAAAGCGAAACGGTAATACAGATGAAAAAGGATTTTCTGGGAAATGATTTTTTCAGTATACCGGAAATGAAAAATATCCAAGCCTTATTTGAGAAGGCCAAGAGCGGAATTGCATTTTATGGGAAGACCAAGGAGCTGGTAGGTGAAAAAATGGAGGCCATGGAAGGAAAATCTGATTTCCGGGGCTTGCTTTCTATCCTGAGCATCTTGAACGACCTCAGCCATTCCAATGAAATGAAGCTGCTGAATGCCGAGGGCTTCTACATGGAAACCGAGATCAAGGACAATGACCGTATCAATTTGATCTTTAATTATGTAAAATCCAATTTTAAGGAAGACATCCCCCTTAAAACCATAGCTGACCTGGCGAGCATGACGGTACCCTCATTCTGCAGGTATTTCAAGAAAATTACCAATAAAACCTTTGTGCAGTTTGTCAATGAATACCGCTTGGTTCACGCCTCGAAACTCCTGGCAGAACAGCCAATTACCATAAGCGAGGTTTGTTTTGAAAGCGGATTCAATAACTTTTCCCATTTCAATAAATCCTTTAAGGCTTTTACAGGGCAAAGTCCGTCTGATTACCGCAACCAGGTGAAAAAAGTTTTACAATAATGTCAGGCCAATCTATCAAAGCCCACAGTTTAGATTTGCCGGAAAGCGATATACTGTATTATCCGGAATTTCTGGAGCACGAGATGGCAAGGGAATACTTCGAGCATTTGAAAGCTGAAACTCCCTGGAGGCAAGACGATATACGGGTTTTCGGGAAAATATATCCCCAACCCCGGCTTACGGCCCTGTACGCAGATAACGGAAAACCCTACCGCTATTCCAACCTCACCATGCACCCCCTGCCCTTTACCTCCCTGCTTAAGGAGATCAAAGTAAAGATTGAGGAGCTGTGTTCTACCCGGTTTACTACCTGCCTGTTGAATTTATACCGGGACGGCAATGACAGTAATGGATGGCATGCAGATGATGAGAAGGAGCTGGGGAAAAATCCGGTGATCGCATCGGTCTCCCTTGGGGAACCCCGTTTTTTCCACCTTCGGCATAAATCAGACAAAAGATTAAAATACAAAATAGAACTAGGGCATGGTAGCCTGTTACTCATGAAAGGGGAAACGCAACACCGCTGGCAGCACCAAATCCCCAAAACCCGGCGTAACATAGGAGAAAGGATCAACCTGACCTTCAGGGTGATCCAATAAAAAATCGGTCTGTCTGCAAACCGATTTTTTACTACCCTTAGATGTTCACCTAAACTACTGCCTTTAATGCGTGGGTAAACGCATTAATCTCCTCATAGTTTCCTTTAAATTAGCCTGACCCCCTGGAAATTCCAATTTTAATAGATTAATTACCAGTTGATTATGATGAAATACACCTCTTATCCTCTGGACTTGTGTAAAAATTATCCCTAATTTTGCACCGCTATGAAAAAAGTATTCGAAACAGAGGAACTGGACCGTATTATAGAGATGGCGTGGGAAGACCGCACCCCTTTTGAAGCCATTACCTTCCAATTTGGGCTTTCCGAACAGAAAACTATTGAAATCATGAGAAACAACATGAAACCCAGTAGTTTTCGGATGTGGAGAAAAAGGGTTCAGGGCCGTAAGACCAAGCACGCCAGGTTGAGAGGAAATGAGGTAGACCGCTTCAAATGCAGCAGGCAACTCCAAATTACGGGAAACCGCATCTCAAAAAGGTAGCCTATTTAAAAATTTCATTCAAAACGGCTGCAAGTCGTACCCCACCTTTGAGCAATTGCTGTTCAACAGTAGCCCAGTATGTATAACTGTAGGAATATCCGAGCTTCTCTCCCACTTCAACTGAGTCATAGAGTTCGTTGGCAATATCCTGAGATTCTTCAACCCAGGAATATACGTCTCCCGCTTGCAGGGCCTGCCGATCCTTACGGGAAAGCTTGTCTACTTTCCTGGTAAGTTCTGTATAGCTCATCCCGTAGTGATTGATCATGTTGGTATCCCAAAGCCGGTGCAGGTTGCTTCCATTGCTGAACCACTGGATCTGGATATCATTACCGCCGCGATCGGCTGCGCGACCGGCATGCATGGGCTGGTGCAGGTCGCCTACGAGGTGTATCAACATCTTTAAATAGAAGACACGGTCAGCCTCACTACTTCGGTCGTTTTCCAAAATTTCCCTGCAACGCAAAATACCCATGACCACGTCCCCGTCAGGACTTGGTGTGATGTTCCTGTACTCCTGGTCCGGATCAAAATTCACATAATGCCAGGGTATAAAAGCATCAAAATTCCGATCTGATTTTATCGCATCCGCATAGTTGGCTACTTCTGCCAGCGATTGTCCCTTGAGGAGTTTTTTGATCTTTCGCTTCGCTTTTCCGGTCAGGTATTTCTGGGCCACTTCTCCAACCACCCTGTGCCCCGTTTTCCCCCAAAATTCGGTATTGCCGTAGGATACTGCCGTCATGAGGAAAACCAATATAAGATAACGTTTCATACATCCGTTTTGAGTCTTCAAAAATAGAGAATTCAGGATGGAACAGTAACAATTGGAATTAAATTTTTACCTTCCAAATGGTTAAATCTTTTAAAATCCACTCATTGAAACTGCTACCTGCTTTTTTGTTGTTTTTTGCCGTGTTTTCGAGTGCACAGGACGTACGATCCGAAGAAATTTCCCTGTCTAACGGAGACATCCTCCTGCCTGGTACCCTGAGCTACCCCGCTTCCTCCGATGCAGTACCCCTCGTTATTTTTCTCCAGGGTTCCGGTAATGTGGACAGGGACGGCAACCAGGCCGGGACTATGATACAATCGGGGTATATCAAGACCCTCAGGGACAGCCTTAACCAAAGGGGCATTGGATTTTACAGCTACGACAAGCGTACCGCCGTACAGGCCAACCTCAGCAGATTAAAAGATATCAGGTTTGAAGACCTGATCAGTGATGCCAGGCTGGTTATAGATAACTATGTGTCGGACCCCAGATTCAGTTCACTACACCTTGTAGGGCACAGCCAGGGATCACTCGTGGCCATGAAAGCCCTCAGCCCTAATGTCCGGTCTTATATTTCCCTGGCGGGACCAGGAGTTTCGATTGACCGGAAGATCGTCCAACAGATCAGTGCACAAAGCCCGAAACTTGGTGAGATGGCCGCCCAACATTTTGAGGAACTCCAGACCACGGATACCATTGTTACGATCAACCCCATGCTGTTTCAAATCTTTGCTCCACAAAACCATCGATTCCTGAAAGGCTATGCGGCACTTGATCCAGCAGAGGAGATCAAAAAGGTCCCTGTCCCCACCCTCATCATCAACGGTGATGCCGATATTCAGATAAGCCCGGAGGATGCCCGATTACTCCATGAAGCGCTTCCAGGATCACGGCTGGAAATTATTCCAAAGCTCAACCACGTACTTAAGGAGGTCAACTCCATGGCGGAAAACCAACAGGCCTACATGCAACCCGATGTACCCCTCTCCCTCTCCCTATTAAATACCATAAGCCGTTTTATATCTGAGCATCCCTGATTAGGGCGCCATCAAACTTTGGGATTTTTTTAACGCTATAAGTTGTTAAATTTGGCTCCGCTGAGTAAGGAGAGCGCAATGATCAGAACTGTATGTGGTCTGGTATTTGTTTTTATTTCCCATGTCCTGACCGGACAAGATAATTACAAATCATTTACTGTAAAATATATAGACGAAACCATCGTCCCTGATGGGGTAATGGATGAACCTATCTGGTTTGCTGCCGAAAGTGCCCATGATTTCTGGGAGTATTTTCCCGTGGATTCTATTCAGGCGGTGAAACAAACCGACATAAAGATGTTGTATGATGACAAAAACCTGTATGTGGGTATTACCGTCTATACAGCGGGTAAGGATTATGCCGTGGAATCCCTCAGACGCGATTTCCGGGCTGGGAACAGCGACAATATCACCTTGCTATTCGATACGTTCAATGATGGTAACAACGCCTTTCTTTTCGGGATAAATCCCTTTGGGGTAAGGCGCGAAGGGCTGGTTTCCGGTGGTGGTCTTGACCTAAGAGGATTTACTATATCCTGGGATGTAAAGTGGAGAGGAGATTCACATATTTACGACGACTACTATACTGCAGAGATGGTGATTCCGCTTACCTCCTTCAAATTCCGGGAAGGGGAAACCAAATGGCGTTTTAACAGTTATCGATTTGATACGCAAAGCAATGAAAACAGCACCTGGGTCCGCATACCACAAAACCAGAATATTTTTGGGCTTACTTTTATGGGGGATATGGTTTTTGAAAAGCCCCTGGGAAAATCAAGGACACCATTTGCAGTGATCCCATACATCAATTACCTGACGGCACAGGACTTCGAAAATGAAGCTTCCATAAACGATTTCAAGTTTGGTGGAGATGCCAAGGTTTCCATTGGGAACAGCATGAACCTGGATATCACGGTAAATCCGGATTTTTCACAGGTAGAAGTAGATAATCAGATAACCAACCTCACCCGCTTCGAAATCGGCCTTCCAGAACGGCGGCAATTCTTTATCGACAATAATGACCTTTTCGCAGATTTCGGCGACTCCAGAGATAGTAACCCCTTCTTTTCCAGACGTATAGGTATTGCTCGCGATACAGCTGGCAACACCATTGAAAATAGCATTATCGGAGGGGTTAGGTTGAGCGGTAAATTAAACAACAGGCTCCGACTTGGTTTTCTAAACCTTCAAACCGAGGCCGATGAAACCAATGAAATTGCCTCCAACAATAATATGATGCTGGCCATTCAGCAGCAGGTATTTTCCCGTTCTAACATCGGCTTCTTCTTCCTCAACAGACAGGCCGCAAAGGACTACGATTTCCAGGCCGAAGAAGATCGGTATAACCGCGTCCTTGGGGTTGACTATAACCTGATCTCGGAAGACAATCTTTGGAGCGGAAGGATGTTCCTTCATAAATCCTTCGAGCCGGGAGGAAGAATTGAGGATCTTTCCTCAGGTATGCGTCTGGAATACAATTCCCGTTACTGGAACTTTTTCAGCAAAGTTGTTTTTGTGGGGGAAGATTATCAGTCTGATCTGGGCTTTATCCGTAGAACTGATATTTTTAAGAGCTTCATCAGCATGAGGAGGGTCTTCTGGCCCAAGAAAGGGATTATACAGAACCACAGTATACGATTCTTGCCGAATTTTATCTGGAGCCCGACCCGTAATTTCCAGAACACAGATTATACCACCCGTCTTGACTGGGAGGTCCGATTTAACGATTTATCTGAGGCGCAAGCATCATTTTCTC
The DNA here is from genome assembly GCF_982873095.1 of Lentiprolixibacter sp. NCBI lineage: Bacteria > Pseudomonadati > Bacteroidota > Flavobacteriia > Flavobacteriales > Flavobacteriaceae > Lentiprolixibacter > Lentiprolixibacter sp. The sequence goes on from NZ_CEYNTP010000016.1 coordinate 13,695, forward strand.
ACCGGTATACCTATTTATTAAACGAATTTGATCCTACCCGAAGTGATGATGCCTTACCGCTACCCGGCGAGCAGGGATACTATTACAATTCTGTCGATTTCCGGTACCGTTCGGACAGGAGGCGTCTTTTTTCATATTCAATATCACCTACTATTGGCCGGTTTTTTAATGGCAATCGATTCTCATTGCAAGGAGGGATGAACCTTCGCGTTCAGCCCAAAGCGGTCATCTCCATGAACTTCAGGTACGACCAGATCCGGCTACCGGAACCTTATGGTAGTGCAGAGATTTGGCTGGTAAGCCCGAGGTTTGACCTGACCTTCAGTAAATCCATCTTCTGGTCAACCCTGATCCAGTATAGCAACCAGCGAGACAACCTGGGCATCAATTCCCGTCTGCAATGGAGGTTTGCCCCGTTATCCGACCTTTTCCTGGTGTACAATGACAATTATTTCGTCAACAGTTTTATGCCCAAACTGAGGTCCGTCAACCTCAAACTCACCTATTGGCTCAATATCTAGTTCATCGGGCCCCTGAATACGGGCATTGGGTAATTTGATTATATTTGATCGACTAACCCACTAGTATTCCCACTAATGAACCAACTACCCATCACCGAAGATACTGTCATCTTTGGACTCCTTTGCCTTTGCCTGGGCTTTGTATTCTACACCTCATCCATCAAACGCGGATTCTGGTATAAATTTTACCGGCTGATCCCCACCCTGCTCATGTGTTACATGCTTCCCGCTGTACTAACGAGCATTGGACTGATCTCGGAAAAGGATTCCAACCTGTATTATATCGCCAGCCGTTACCTGCTCCCAGCGGCCCTGGTGCTGATGACCCTGAGCATTGACCTTAAAGCGATCCTCAACCTGGGGTCCAAGGCGTTGATCATGTTCCTGACAGGGACTGCGGGAATCATTATCGGGGGACCCATTGCCATACTCATTGTTTCCCTCTTTTCACCAGAAACGGTTGGGGGAAATGACTTCGACGCAGTATGGAGGGGATTATCTACCATTGCAGGGAGTTGGATAGGCGGGGGAGCCAACCAGGCAGCCATGCTGGAAGTATTCTCCTATAACCCCAAAAAGTTTGGGGATATGGTGTTGGTTGATATTGTAGTGGCGAATATCTGGATGGCCATTATATTACTCGGGATTGGCCGGTCCGGACAGATCGATGCCTGGCTCAAATCAGACACTTCTGCCATTGAAACGCTTAAAGAACGGGTATCTGCCTATACCGCAAAAATTACCCGCGTCACTACCCTGAATGACTATATCATTATGTTATGCCTGGCTTTTACTGCTGTGGGCATTGCCCATTTTGCCGGGCATCACTTTGCAGAATTCCTGGAAAACAATTTCGAGGTGATCCGAGACAAACAAAAAGCCCTGTCCTCACTGGGTTCGAAATTCCTCTGGATGGTAGTTTTTGCAACCACCATTGGCATAGTGCTCTCCTTTACCAAGGCCAAAAATTACGAAGGGGCAGGTGCAAGCAAGATTGGCGGGTTGTTCATTTACATCCTTGTGGCCACCATTGGAATGAAAATGGACTTGCGCACCTTTCTTGAAAATCCCGGGCTCATCCTGGTGGGATTGATCTGGATCTCGATCCATGCGGGTTTATTGATACTAGTCGCCAAGTTGATCAAAGCACCCTATTTCTTTCTGGCTGTTGGCAGCCAGGCCAATGTGGGTGGGGCGGCTTCGGCTCCTGTTGTGGCGGCCGAATTTCACCCTTCGCTCACCTCCGTAGGGATATTACTGGCCGTACTCGGCTATGTTGTAGGAACTGCCGGTGCTTATTTATGCGGATTATTGATGGAAATCGCATCAAATGTTTAGAATTTCAACCAGAATAAAGATATTTGCGCTGCTAATTATCTGCCCATGAAAAAGTACCTACTGATCTTAGTCCTTCTCGGTTTTATCTTTTCCTGCAAAAAAGAAACAGTTGGCAGCAGCATGACGGTAAGCGGACAGGTAAAAGGATTAAAAAAAGGCACGCTGTATCTTCAGCACATCCCAGACAGTATGCTGGTCAACCTGGATTCCCTGGAAATACGCGGGGACGGAAGCTTTTCCTTTGCCACGCAAATAGAAAGTCCCGAAATCTTTTACCTCTATCTGGATAAAGAAGACAACAATGTGATCAACGACCGCATACGATTCTTTGGAGAAGCTGGAGAAATCACCATCAACACCACATGGAACAGTTTTGATGCAAAGGCAGAAATTTCTGGTTCTGAAACCCATGAAAAACTGGAGGAATACCTGAAGATGATGTCCCGCTACAACGCAAAAAACCTGGAAATTCTACAGGCTGCTAACAGCCCTGACGTACAAAACGATCCCCAGGCCATGGACTCCATACAAAAAGCGAGTGAACGCAATATTAGGCGTGGGTACCTGTATGCCCTGAATTTCGCAATGAACAATAAGGATTCCTATATCTCCCCGTATATTGCTGTGAAGGAAGTTCCCGATACAGGATTGGGGATCCTCGATTCTATTTACAATTCCCTTAGCCCGGAAGTAGCCGGGTCCAAGTACGGAAAAGAACTAAAACAGTTACTGGAAAACCGAAGCGGGGAATAAGATCAGAGCTTATTGAGCTTATCAACCAGGGCGCGGGCTTGTTTCTCCAAATCCTGGCGAATTCCCGTGAAATGGGCTTTCTGGTTTTCTACCCCTTTCTCATTGACCTTCGCCATAAGCTCATCAAAGGTGGCAATGGCCTTGTCGATAATAGCGGAACCTTCCTTGGAACCCTGCTTATCATTTGAGGCTTCAATTATATAAACCGCTTCGATGATATCGCCCAAAACGTAGTTGATATCTTTCTTTAAATCCCGGATACTGGCCATGAGTTTTTTTTCAAAAGTACACTTTTTATAGCGTGACTTCCAAAAGCTTTGCCCCCTCGCTCTCCAAAGTGAGGCCTTCCACCGTGGCGGGAATAAGACAGGTTTCTCCCTTACGCAGGATAATCGTGTCTTGACTGGTTCGGATTTCTACCTCTCCCTCAACCGCTATGAAAATTCTAAAAGCCTCGCGGTCAGAAAGATTACGCTCTGTTCGTCCTGATATTGGCAGGAATTGGGTCTTAAAGTAGGGAGAATCCACCATGGCGTTTGGCACATTATTTTCCTGCTGATAAGACACATGGAAATCATCGGTAAGGCTAAAATCTATCACGTCCAGTGCCGCATCAGTGTGCAGTTCCCGTTTATTCCCCTGTGCATCCACACGGTCATAATCATAAACGCGGTAGGTGATATCAGACGTCTGCTGGATCTCGGCCAGCATCACACCAGCGCCAATGGCGTGCAGTTTACCCGCATTGATAAAAAAGGTATCCCCGGCCTTCACTTCTTCCTGGTTCATAAGTTCCAGGAGGGTATTGTCTGCCAAACGCTTCCTGTATTCTTCCTGTGTAACCGGCTGGTTAAAATCCAGTAGCAGACGCGCCCCCGGATCGGCCTGCATTACATACCACATTTCGGTTTTCCCAAAGGAATCATGTCGCTTTTTAGCTATCTCATCGTTGGGGTGTACTTGTATGGACAGGTCCTTTGCGGCATCGATAAATTTTATCAGTATAGGAAAGGTAGGACCGAATCGGGATATCACATCCTTTCCCAGCAGCTCCTCCGGAAACTGATCAATAAGATGATCGAGGGCTTTACCGGCATAGGCTCCGTTCGCTACTATGGAAACGTCTCCCGGCACTGCAGACACCTCCCAGCTTTCCCCTGTATGGGGCCCTGTTTTTGGTTTATTCAATTCTGTATGGAGCTTCTGTCCGCCCCATATCCGTTCTTTGAGGATGGGCTTAAATTTAAGTGGATAAGTTTGCATGGTACTATTGGGCTTTAATTGCGGCCAATGCTTTTTTCATGTGTTGGGCTGCATTGACACTGTTGAACGCCATAACCACTTCCCCGGTCTTGTCAACCACATAGGTTTCCCTTCCGGGCAATAGGTTAAATAAATTCCCTTTCACTTTAAAAAGCCTTCGTACTTTGTTTTGTCTGTCGGCAAGTAAGGAAAAAGGTAATTTATATGTTGATGCAAACTTACGGTGGGTTTTTTCTGAATCTGCGCTGATCCCGATCACTTTCGCCCCTCTGTCGGTGAATTCCTCATAACTGTCCCTGAATGAACAAACCTCTTTTGTACAACCCGGGGTGTAATCTTTGGGATAAAAGAAGATCACCAGATAGTCCTTTCCCAGATGATCCTTGATATTAAAGGGATTACCGTCCTGATCATTCAGGCTAAACATCGGAATTTTATCTCCAATCTTTAATCCCATGCTTATCCGGTGTAAGTGACAAAATTTCTGGGGGTCTCGTAAAGGACCACCTCCAACTCCATCGCCTGGTCGATATGCGGACGCAATTTGTTCCAAATCACCACTGCGATATTCTCCGCTGTAGGATTTAGCGTTTTGAACTCAGGGACTTCCACATTCAGGTTTTTATGATCCAGCGCTTCTTCTACTTCTGATTTGATCAGGTCTTTCAGCACTTTCATATCAATTACCATCCCTGTTTTTGGATCGATCTCACCGGTTACCCCTACGACAAGTTCATAATTGTGCCCGTGGAAGTGCGGATTGTTGCATTTTCCGAATACGGCTTCATTTTTGGCGTTATCCCATTCGGGCAAATAGAGCCGGTGGGCGGCATTGAAGTGTGCTTTTCTGCTAACTTTCACTTTCATCGGAAGATGTTTTTAGAAACAGGTGATCGTAAAACTTTTCAAAGATAATCTTAAACCAGGCCGTATAATTCTCAGGATGCTCGGAAATATCTATTCTGATATCCTCCGGATACATCCATTTCCAGTTGGCCACCTCCTCCGGGTTGATCCCTGGCTCCTGCTCATAATGCCCTAGCATTACGTGGTCCAGCTCGTGCTCGGTGAGGCCATTGTCAAATTCGGCCTTGTAGATAAAAGAAAATAGTTCTTTCAATTCGGTTTCGAAGCCCATTTCCTCTTTGAGGCGCCTTGTTCCGGCTTCGATATTGGACTCCCCTACCCTTTGATGGCTACAACAGGTGTTGGTCCACAATAAGGGGGAATGATACTTATGTGCAGCTCGTTGCTGCAACATGATCTCTCCCTTTTTATTCATAATAAATACAGAAAAAGCCCTGTGCAGTACTGCTTTTTCATGAGCCTCCATCTTCGGCATGGTGCCCAGGGGCTCGTCTGCCTGGTTCACCAGGATAACCATTTCCTCTTTCACGCCACAAAAATAGCACCTTTGCCCAATAATGGGGTTAAGGGCATCTTAAAACTTAAACAAGTGCCTGAGAATGATTTGGCGCATTAAAAGAACCTGGGGGATTTCAGGTTGCCCTGAACCCTTATAAAATCGTAACGGAGGATTACTTCAAATGAACCATCGTTGAAGGCAGCACTTCCCAGTTCCGTGATCTCACGGTCATAGGCGAGGCCGATAAGAAATGAGGGCGACAGCTGAAAACCTGCCATACCACTAAAGGCCGCATCCCAGCGATAGGCCGCCCCAATAATGAATTTGTCGTTGTACATGAAATTTGCAGAAACATCTACCTGTAATGGAGCCCCTTGTACGACTTTGGTCAGCAAGGCCGGCTTAAATTTCCAGAAAGCACTCATATCCATGACATATCCGGTAATCAGGTAAAAGTTCATCCGCTCGCTGGCGGTGGAGAGGGAGGATTCGTCAAAGTGGGTGGTTTCGAGAAACCGGGGCACAGAAAACCCGGCATAGAAGCGTTGGGTATGATAGTACACCCCTGCCCCTATGTTCGGAGAAAAGCGGTTCTGGATATCCTGTTGCAAAGTGGGGTCTGGGCCTCCTGGATCCGCCAGGTTTTGATTGAGTTCGGAAAACCGTATATCGAGCAGGTGTGCGCTTCCCTTGATCCCAAAACTGAGACGGGCATCGTCAGAAGTTTGAATGGTGTAGGAAAGGTCAAGGTCAAAATAGGTCTCTGAAGTAGGCCCAATCTGATCATTCACGATGGAAACACCGAGCCCCACCCCTTCGTATCCCAGGGGAGTATGCAGGTTCAGGGTTTGCGTCTTTGGCGCGCCGTCAAGGCCCACCCACTGTGCGCGATATAGGGCGGCAATACTCATATGCCCCCGGGAACCCGCATATCCGGGGTTCACACTAACCGTATTATACATGTACTGGGTGTACTGAGCATCCTGCTGGGCAGAAACAGTGCCGGTGAGCAATAGAATGAACATCCATCCCCAGGATCTTCGTTTGGTTATTATATGTTTTAAACGTCCCATTTTTTCCTTGTTTACTAGCGGTTGAGGTAGAGGTAACCCGACAATGTTTTCATATTGCCGTTGTTGTCTTCAAAATCCAGGATGTAGAAATATGTACCCACAGGCAATTTGTTTTCTGCGTCAACGGTTACCCTTCCCTGAGAGGTGCCGTCAAATACATTACCCTGAGTGTCATATGCCTTTGTCATATATACCTGCACTCCCCAACGGTTATAGATTTTGATTGTGTTGTTCGGGAAGTTTTCCAGACCCCGTATGGTAAGCACATCGTGAACCCCATCCCCGTTAGGAGTAACTACGTTGAATACCTCAATATCTGCTTCGCTAAAGTTCGGCTCAAGGTAATCCGGTGTACCATCATTGTCGATATCATCATTGCTATAATTCCCGTCTAAATTAATGTCTTCATCGATCGTGCTTATGCTGTCATCGTCATCATCCGTATCACGATAGTCAGATTCTCCATCCCCATCCGTATTCGGAAGGTTGTCAAAAGGATCGTCGATTTCATCGTTTACATCCAGGTCGATCTGGGTATAACCTTCATAACCATCATCCAGTCCGTCGTTGTCCTTATCTGAGCCAATAAAGGTCACATCTGGTATCCCGTCGTGATCATGGTCATGGGCCTCGATATTATCAGGTACATTATCGTTATCACTGTCAGGATCTACATAATCAGGTATGCCATCATTATCCGTATCCACGGGAATGATTCCCAGGTTACCTCCGGTTTCGTAAACATCATCCAGCCCGTTGTTATTGAGGTCTTCCCCGCTTGGCGCCATATAATCCGCAGTGGTCTGGGCTTCCACATTATCCGGAATACCGTCATTGTCACTATCGATATCCAAATAGTCCGGAATACCGTCCCCGTCGGTATCTGTTGGATTGGTAGTTGGATCATTATCCCCATCGAGATTGAGGTCTTCAAAACTATCCACGATACCATCGTCATCGGCATCCAGGTCTACCCCAAGAGGGTTAATCAACACCGTCACCGTTGCCGTATCACAGTTGCCGAGATCATCACAAAGTGTGTAAATAAAGGTGTCCGTTCCGAGGTACCCCGGATCAGGGGTATAGGTAATGCTATCGTCTGAAGGATCATTGGGTGTGCCCCCATTATCTATTGTTATGGTTCCGTTGGCCGGATTAGTGGCGGTTAAGGTGCCAAGGGTTGGAATATCATTGTCATTGGAAAGGATATCAATCGCTATCGGAGTATCCTCAAGGGTGGCAATAGAGTCATCTATGGCGTCTACAATCGGTAATACCGTAATATTCACGCGTGCCGTACTGCAATCCCCCATATCGTTGCATACCGTATAATCGAAGAAGTCTGTCCCGTTAAAATTAGGATCTGGGGTATAGGTCACAATATCATCCGTAGGATCATTAGGTGTGCCCCCGTCATTAATGGACACCGTACCGTTTGCAGGATTGGTAGTTGTTAACGTACCAATGGTTGGTAAATTTGAATCGTTAGCATAGATATCAATAGCTACAGATGTATCTTCATCCAGAGTAGCTACATCATCTACGAGTGTGGCAGCCTGTTGCAGGCACACGACTGTAAATCCTGGCAATTCAAAATCGCATCCCGCTTTTGTGACCGTAGCGGTGTAGCGGACCACAGAAGTTGTGGCTGTTACGACTGGCTGTAAAGGGTCACCTGAAACTGCTGGGTTCCAGGAAACGGTGGCGGCGCCACTTACGTTTTGCCGGATGTCCAGGGTCACCTGATTTTCCGGGTTAGTACAGTCTGTAAGGATGAAATAGCCGGTGGCATTGGACCCACAAAGGGTACCGTCATAGGTGGCAAAGTACACCCCCGGGGTTGAGGTCTCATAAAAGAAGTCTGTCGATAACACGGTGGATGTATCCGAAGCTTCATACCAGCGATAATTGCTCTCGTCCCCCGTATTGGGGGCCTGCAAAAGAAACTGTGCATTAGATGCAGCAAACCCCAGCAAGGTAAATACCATACTGAGGATCAAATATTGATATCGCTGTTTATTTCTCAAACCTGTCCGGGTAATATCATCTATTTTATTTCACAACGAATACCACGTTGATCAAGGAGTTGTAGTCTGCCGGCTGACCAATAATGTCATAGGTAAGTACGCCATTGGCATCGATACTCATATTGGCAAATACTGCCGGATCTGCGTAAGTAACATAGTAATAAAGGTCCGTAGCAGCATAGGTGGGCAAAGCGGCTGGTGCACCTGTACTAGCCACAGCTGGCGTACCGAATTGCGCAAGATACTGGGCATAAAGGTCCACAGTAAAGCCTACACCGTTGGTAGAGGCGTCAATAGCTATGGAAGGAGGATAGAACACACGGGCTGCCTTGGAGGTTATCGGCGCAATGGCCTGGATCACCTCTTCTACAGTGGTTTCATTAGTGGGTGAGCCCACACCGCCTTCATCCACATCAATAGGTGTCCTGAGGGGTACTTCATCATCGTACTGATCGTCTGTACTTCCTGCAGCTACCTCATCAATGGCCGCCTGTACATCTGTGGCCGCCAGGCCTGAAGTCGTATTGTCATAGGTCACCTCAGCCGCGGTCTGGTCGTCTGTGCTGACGCCAGAGATATCAACCGACTGGTTACCTCCTG